>NZ_JCBAJO010000206.1:0-8596 GCF_059772245.1 Cupriavidus sp. R6-3 | reverse complement strand
ATCGCGCATCCGACGCTGGCCGCGGTGGTCGCCGAGCGGCTGCGGCAACTGATCATCGACGGCACGCTGGTGCCCGGGGTGTGGCTCAACGAGCGCGATCTGTGCGAACGGCTGCGCGTCTCACGCACGCCGCTGCGCGAGGCCTATCGCATCCTCGCCGCCGATGGGCTGGTGATGTTGCTGCCCAAGCGCGGCGCGCAGGTGATCGCGATGTCCGAGCGCGACGTCGCCGACCTGTTCGACGTGCTGGCCGTGCTGGAAGGACTGACCGGACGGCTCGCCGCGGAGAAGGCCAGCGACGAGGAACTGGCGCGGATCGCCCGGCTGCATCGCGCGATGCTCGACGCCTATGCCGCGCGCGACCTGCACGCCTACTACGAGGCCAGCATGGGCACCCATCTGGCGATCAGCGCGGCCGCCCATAACCCGACGCTGGCCGACACCCATCGCCGCCTCAATCTGCGCGTGCAGAACCTGCGCTTCCGCTCGAACCAGGACCGGGACGAATGGGCCCACGGCGTCGAAGACCACCAGCGCTTCGTCACCGCCTTGCTGGCGCGCGACGGCGCCACGGTGGAGACACTGATGCGCGAGCACGCGCTGCAGAAGAAGGCGCTGGCGATGCGCGAGGCGCGAGAGCGCGAGGCCGCCGCGACGCGATAGCCGCAGCGATGGACGCCGCGATCGTCGCAAGCAGTTATTTCGGCTGTAACGCCGCATTACGCGACGAACGCGGCCGCGCTGGCGGCAGTACGGGCGGCAGCATGACGGGAAGGCGGGCGCAGCGGCCGCCAGGCTCGCCCCGGCAAGGGCCTGGGCGCTCTCCAGCGTGTGTCGAAGCCGGTCTCCAGCGCCCGCCCGCTTGTGAGACGGCCTTACAACTGCATCCGTCCGAGAACGCGACGCATCGCTACAGTCGAGCCATGTTCAACGCGCCGCCAAGCCGGGCAGCGCATCAGGAGAAAAACATGACTCGCCAATTGCTGATCGCACTCGGAACCCTGGCCGCCGGCGCCCTGTTCGGGCTGGTGTCGCCCGCCCAGGCGCATTCGGACCGCCACGACCATCGGCATGGCTACCATCGGCACGAGCACTACCGTCCGGCGCCGCCGCATGTGCGGCGCCACCACTACCGCCATGACCACCATCACCATCGCTACTACGCCCGTCCGCACCATGGCCACGGCCACTACGTGTCGCGCCCGGGACACCGCTACGTGCCCGAGCGCTGGGTCAGGGACTCGCACGGGCATGTCGTGCGGCGTCCGGGGTATTGGACGCGCTGAGCAATGGGACCGCGGTCTTGCGATCGCTGCCAGGAAATGCCGGCCGGTTTGGCCGGCATTTTTCTTGTGCGCTGGCTGCTTGCGCGCCGGCTCCTTATGGACCGTCTCCTTACGCGTTGTCCGCTTGTGCGTTGTCCTTGTGCGTCGCGGCAGCAGAATCGGCCTGCCCGGGCACAGAACGATCGGCGCGCGGCCGCAAGGTCATCAGCACGGCCAGCAGCACGGCCAGCAGCGCTGCCAGCGCGCCGACCATGAACACGCGCGCATGGCCGAAATGGTCGGCGATCCAGCCGGCCAACGGCCCGGTCGCGCCGTAAGCCAGATCCTGGAACGCCGCGAAGCCGCCGATCGCGGTGCCGCGCAAATGCGCCGGCACGCGCCTGACCGCTTCCAGCCCCATCGACGGAAACACCATCGAGCAGCCCATGCCGGTCAGCAGCGCGCCGAGCATCGCCACGGCGGGCCCGGGCGCCAGCCACAGCAGGCACTGCCCCGCGGCCTCGATGAGCAGCGAGACCAGCGCCACGGGCACGCCGCCGAGCCGGTCCGGCAAGGTGCCGCACAGCAGGCGGACCGCGACGAAGCCCAGGCCGAAACAGGTCAGCCCGTAGCCGGCGCCGTGCCAGCCGTTGGCCAGGAAATACAGCGGGAAGAACGCGCCGAGCGCGGCGAAGCCGATGCCTTGCAGGCCCACCACCGCGCCCGGTTGCCAGATGCGCCCGAGCACCTGGACGAACGGCGGACGGCGTCCCGCTTGCGGCGGCGCCGCCGGGGCGGTCCGCCACAGCATCAGCGCGCCGAGCAGCGGCATCGCGACGCAGACCAGCATCAGCCCGGCGAAGCCGCAGCGTTCCAGCAGCCATAGACCCAACGGTCCGCCCGCGGCGAACGCGCCATACATGCCCGTGCCGACCAGTGCCATGACGAGGCCCGAGCGCGCCGGCCCCATCGCCCCCATGCCCCACGCCAGCATGCCGACCAGCGCGGCGCTTTCGCCTAGCCCCAGCAGCAGCCGGCCCGCGAGCAGTACCACGTAAGAGGCCGTGCCGCTGCCGAGGGACCGCCAGGACGACAGCCAGCACAACAGCGAGGCCAGCGCGTACAGCGCGAGACCGCGGAACATGGCGGCCTTGCCGCCGCGTTCGTCCGCCAGCCGTCCGGCCCAGCCGCGACTGAGGATCGTCGACAGGAAGGCAATGCCCACCGCCAGGCCAGAGGCGACATTGCCCATGCCCAGCGCATCCGAGACGTGTATCGCCACGGCGGGCATCGCCATGGCGACGGCAAGGTAAGTCAGGAACAGCGCCACGGTCATCCAGACCAGCCGGCGCAGGGAAGAATCTTGCAGGACGTTCGACATCGACCGCCGCTCCTTCAGAGAGAGGGCGGCACCGGAACGATCGACAGGCGGGGAACGATGCAGACGCGAGGCATGACGCAAGCGGTCGACACACACCGCCAGCCGGCCGGAGGTGCCGCTGGTGATGCGTTGGTTCACGTGAACGCTTACGGCCGCGCGCCCGGGACATCGTTGGGCATGCGGCGGGAGCGATTCTAACCGCCCTGGGCGCGCGCGCAATAAAAAACCCTCGCCTCAACGAGGCGAGGGTTTTGCATGCCGGCGCGGGAGTCGCGCCGGCGCAGCGGCAAACGCAGGCCGATTACAGCGCCGCGTCCTTCAGCTTCTTCAGCGCGCGGACCTTGACCTTGACCGACGCCGGCTTGGCAGCGAACCACTGCTCCTGGCCGGTGAACGGGTTCTTGCCGAAACGCTTCTTGGTGGCGGGCACTTGCACGGCGGTGACCTTCAGCAGGCCGGGCAGCGTGAATTCGCCCGCGCCCTTCTTGTTCAGCGCGCCGATCATGGTGTTTTCCAGCTGGGCCAGCACGGTCTTGACCGTCTTCGGATCGAGTTCGGTCTGCGCGACCAGGTGCGACACCAGGCTCGACTTGTTGAAGGTGTCCTTCAGCGGCTTGGGCGTCGGCGCTGCCGGCGCTGCCTTCCTGGCGGCCTTCACCGGAGCGGCGGCCTTCTTGGCGGGCGCCTTGGCGGCGGTCTTGGTTGCTGCAGTCTTCGCGGTCGGTTTAGCTTTGGTGGCCATATCGATGTCGTGAACAGGTTCAATGTTGGAGCGCAGTACCGTCGGAAGCCGCCGGGCAGCGCCGCGCACAGAATAGCAAAACGCGCGAACGGTGCCTATTTTCAAGGGGTTTTCGGCGCGATTTGGCGGTTGGACCGTGCAATGTGTCGCGCGGATGCCACCATCTTCGCGATCGCCGCTGTCGCGATGCCCTGCGCGCTGCAAACCGGTGCGCCGATCAGCGGCGTTGCGCGACCCAGATCCCGGCCACGATCGCCGCCAGTCCGACGCCGTGGTACCAGTTCGGCCACTCGCCCAGCAGCAGCGTGGAGAGGATCGCGGCGAAGGCCGGCGTCAGCGTGACGAAGAACACCGGCAGCTGCGCGCCGGCACGCGCCACCGCGCGATCCCAGGCGAAATACGCCAGCAGCGACGGAACCGTGGCGACATAGGCGAGGATGCCAACCGTCTTCGTGCTCCAGACGATGGCCTGGCCGTCGATGCCCAGCTCCCAGGCGACGAACGGCACGCTGACCACGACGCCGGCGACGATCTGCGCGTACAGCAGCACGATCAGCGGCAGCGCCGGCCGCTGCTTGCGCAGCAGCCACGTATAGCCGCTCCAGGCCAGCGTGGCCGCCAGCATGAACAGGTCGCCCGGCACGAAGTCGAGCTGCGCAAGCCGGCCCAGTTCGCCGCGCACCAGCACGAAGGTCACGCCGACCAGGCACAGCAGCGCGCCCGCGATATGGCTGCGCGTGGCCGGCTCGCGAAAGAAGGTCACGCCGACCGCCAGCAGGAACAGCGGCATCGAGGCGCCGATCAGCGTCACGTTGATCGGCGTCGACGTGGTCAGCGCGAGATATTGCAGCGCGTTATAGCTGGCGATCGACAGCACGCCGAGCGCGAGGATCAGCCCCGCATGGCGCCGCAGCGCGGCCGCGTGCTCGCGCACGCCGTTCCACGCCAGCGGCGTCAGCAGCAGGCCGGCCAGCAGCCAGCGCAGAAAGTTCAGCGTGATCGGCGGCACGGCGCCGGCCGCCAGATGGCCGACGATCGCATTGCCGGCCCAGCTCAGCGGCGGGAAGGCGAGCAGGAGGAGGGTCAGCCAGCCGGCGCGCGAGCCGGCGATCGGAGAGGAGGACATGCGGTCGGAAGGCGCGCGGGCTCGGGCGTCGATGTGGGCGACGCGGGCCCGAAGCAGTGGTACCGCCTCGGGGCAGCGTCGCCAATGGCCCTTGCCGCGGACGCGGCGGCGTAGCAAGTGGAGCGCGCATTATGCCGCCTGCCGCGGCACAGCATGGGGCCGGCCCTGTTTTCCGCGCGGGGATTGCGGCTCGCAACCCTACCGGCGTGCTACCCCCGATCGGGGATGGCGTATTCAACCCCGGTTACCGCAGAGTGCAACCGAAATCAGTACGGCGGCGCAGCGTTAGGGCATACCATGTCCGCTTTCCGCCGGTCTGGCAGCTCAAACGGTCACGCCATGTACGCCATCCTGCCCGCCTTCGTCTCGTCGATCTTTCTCGGTTACGGCCTCTACGTGCTGGTGACGAAGGGCGTCACGCGCCTGACCACGTCCTTCTTCCTGATGTGCGCCACCACGTTCGCGTGGCAGGGCACCTGGGCCTTCCTGTTCCAGACCGTGCATCCGGATGTGGCGCTGCTGCTGGCCAAGGTCGGCTATCTGTTCATCCTGTTCCTGCCGACCACCTTCTATCACTTCATGACAGAGGTGACCGAGCGCCGCGGCGAGCGGCCATGGCTGCTGGTGTCGTACGGCATGTCGCTGCTGCTGGCGGTGGTATTGCTGACGTCGGATCGCCTGGTCTCCGACTACTACCTCTACAGCTTCGGCAATTACCCGCGCGCGGGCGTCCTCCATCCCCTCCATGTCGTGCAGACCGTGCTGCTGGCGCTGCGCAGCGGCTGGCTGCTGCGCGACGCGCGCCGCAGCGCGGTGGGCGAGAAGCGCCAGCGCCTGACGCTGTGCCTGTGGAGCCTGGGCCTGTATTCGCTCGCCGCGATCGACTATGCGGCCAACTATGGCCACGACTTCTACCCGCCCGGCGTGGTCTTCATCGCCGTCAGCCTGGGCCTGATCGCGCTGTCGATCGTCCGCTACGACCTGATGCATCCGTACTCGCTGGCCGCGACCGTGGCGCACGAGGTACGCACGCCGCTGGCGACGATCCGCATGCAGACGCAGGAGCTGGCAGTGGCCTGGCCCACGGTGCTGGATGGCTACCGCCGCGCCGTCGAACACGGCCTGATCGAGGACCGGCTGCGCCCGGCCCAGCTCGAGCGGCTGCCCACGCTGCTGGCGGCGATCCGCAGCGAGGTCGACGGCACGCAGGCGGTGATCGAGATGGCGCTGGCCTCGATCACGCTGGAGCGGCTGGACCGCGGCAGCTTCGTGCCGCACGGCGTGGCGCAATGCGTCGATTCGGCGCTGGAGCGCTACCCGTTCCGCGCCGGCGAACGCGAACGGGTCTCCGTGCATGCGATTCCGGCCGGCTGGCGCTTCCGCGGTTCCGACACGCTGCTGGTCTACGTGCTGTTCAATCTGCTGAAGAACGCGCTGCAGGCCATGCGCGCTCATCAGGGCGCGCACCAGGGCGCGAACCCGGCCGCGCGCGGGGACGGCGGCCGCATCGAGATCTCGGCGCGCGAGTCGGGCGGCTTCTATCAGCTGCGCGTGCGCGATACGGGGCCGGGCATTCCGCCCGATGTGCTGCCGCGCATCTTCGATCCCTTCTTCTCCACCAAGCCGCACGGCAGCGGTGCCGGCATGGGCCTGGCCTTCTGCCGGCGCGTGATGGAGGCCTTCGGCGGCCGCATCGAGTGCGAATCCGCGCCCGGCCGGCATACCGTCTTCACGCTGCATCTGCCGGTCGCGCTGGCGGCCGAGCCGCCGGCCCCGGCGAACGCGGCCACGTCGATCGGCCCGCTCGGTCCACTCGAGACGCTGGAGCGGATCGAGCGGATCGAGCCGATGCAGTCGCTCCAGCCGATGCAGCCGCTGGGCCAGGGCACGGCCGCCTGACGCGGCGGCCGTGCCCGGACCGGCTCGCATGGCCGGCCCGGCTGGCACTGGTTGGCGTTAGTTGGCCAGCACCGGCGCGCTCACCTCATACTCCTTGACCCGCTCGACGATCTCCTTCGGGAACCGCGCGATCCGCTTCTCCTTGTCGGCGAACACGATCTGCTGGTAGCCCAGCGAGACCGGCCGCTCGTCGACGCAGAAGCGGAACAGCAGATACGCCGAGCACTGCTTGACCTGGAACGTGTTCAGGTAGCAGTCCACCCGCTGGAACGGGAAGGTTTCCTCGACATATTCCTGATGCGCGCGCTTGGTCACGAAGACGCCGCCCGCGGCCAGCAGATTGCCGTGGATGCACTCGTGGAACCAGCGCTCGCGGCAGATGCCCTGCCACTCGAAATAGCGCGCGAAGTAGGTGTTCATGAAGGCGTTGGAATCCTTCAGATAGATGTCGATCGTGTGGTGGAACGTCTTGCGGGGTGGGGTCTCGACCTGATCCTGCGCCAGCTGGCCGGTGCCGCGGTTCAGGATGTGGGGGATCACGTCTCGCATCAACATGGAAAAGCTCCTGGATCAATGGCTGCGAGCGGCAGCCGCGCTTGCCCCGGGGGAGAGGGGGGCATGCCGCATTCTGGCCGCAGACCCTCCACGAACGTCACCCACCTTTGCGGGTAGACCAGGGGCCGGCACACGTAAGCGGAACTTGCCATTGCCGGGCCTTCGTTGACTGCGGGATGCCGCACCAACCCGCGGTAAACCCTAGTGGTATAGGTAACTAGACCTTATTACAGTGACAGTTCGCCGAACCCCCATTTCGAGGGACGCACGGCCTTCGTTTGTCTCGCGTCCATCCGCGGCACGGCGCCGCGCACCGGTCCCTTCGCCTGCCGCCATCGATGCCCGCATCCCTGTCCTCGACCGAACTGCTGTCGCGCAGCCGCGAGCCGGTCTATCTGCAGCTGGCGACCATCTTTCGCCGCCGCATCGAGAGCGGCGCCTGGCGTCCCGGCGAACGCATTCCGTCGCTGGAGGACCTGTGCCGCCAATACGGCGTCGCCCGCATGACGATGCATCACGCGCTGTCGGTGCTCGATGACGAAGGGCTGGTCGCGCGCTCGCGCGGCCGCGGCACCTTCGTCAAGGGCGGCGGCAAGCCGCGCCGGCCGGTATCGCTGCCGGTCACCTGGGGCCAGGCGGTCGAGGTCGGCGAGCAGCTTGGCACCGAGGCGCTGGTCGAGTCGGCGGGCAGCGTGCCGCTGCCGGACGAGCTCGGCATGCCGTGCGAGGCCGAGCGCGCGCCTGCCTACCATTTCCTGCGCCGGCTGCACCGGCTCGACGACCGGCCCTTCGCGATCGGCGAGGTCTATATCGAGGAAGGCCTGTTCGCGCGCAATCCGCGCGCGTTCCGGCAGGGCGCGTCGGTGCCGGTGCTGGACCGCTTTCCCGGGCTGCGGGTATCGAGCGCGCGGCAGCGGCTGTCGATCATCGCCGCCGGTGCCGAGTCGGCCGCGGCGCTGGCGCTGCCGGTCGGCGCGCCGGTCGCCGAACTGCGCCGCCATGCCTGCGCCGACGGCGTGATCGTCTACTACGCCCGCATCGAATTTCCGACCGAATACGTCTGCCTGGACTTCGACCTGCTCGACCCGGGCGGGCTGGCGGGCTGAACGGCGGCGCATCACGAAGGCATCACGAACGATCGCCGACGCATCGCCAGCGCTGGCACAACCGAACCCCACCTGATTTCGAATCGACCGACCCCAGACCAAGGAAGCGCGCATATGCAGACCAACCAATCCCAGCAACCCGGGCAGACGCTCAACGGCGCCGAGAGCCTGGTCAAGACCCTGCTCGCCTGCGGGGTCGATACCTGCTTCGCCAACCCGGGCACCAGCGAGATGCATTTCGTCGCGGCGCTCGACCGCATCCCCGGCATGCGCTGCGTGCTGGGTTTGTTCGAGGGCGTGGTGACGGGCGCGGCCGACGGCTATGCGCGCATGGCCGACAAGCCCGCGGCGACGCTGCTGCATTGCGGACCGGGTCTGGCCAACGGCCTGGCCAACCTGCACAACGCCCGGCGCGCGCAGACGCCGATCGTCAATATCATCGGCGACCAGGCCACCTATCACCGGCCGCTCGATGCGCCGCTGACCGCCGACACCGAGGGCTGGGCCCGTCCCGTTTCGGGG
>NZ_JCBAJO010000205.1:0-8597 GCF_059772245.1 Cupriavidus sp. R6-3 | reverse complement strand
GGGACCAATGCGCCAGCGCCTGGGCGAACTGTTCGCGACCCACGGCGCGCGGCTGTCGGGCTTCTTCTTCTGTCCGCATCATCCGGAAGGCGTGGTGCCGCGCTTCACGCGCACCTGCCTGTGCCGCAAGCCGCTGCCGGGGCTGCTGCGCAATGCCGCGGCGATGCTGCACTTCGACCTGCGCCGCTCCTGGATGATCGGCGACATCCTCGACGACATCGAGGCCGGCCAGCGCGCCGGCTGCCACACCATCCTGGTCGATTGCGGCAACGAGACGGAATGGGTGCGCGGGCCGTACCGCACGCCAGAGCATGTCGTCGCGGATCTGGACCAGGCCGCGCGCATCGTGGTCCGCCATCTGGGCGGCACGGTGCGGCACGCCGAACGTTGCCGGGTGGAGGCCTCATGACGGCATGGCGCGACGCCAAACGCATCCTGTGCGTGCGGCTGGACAATATGGGCGATGTGTTGATGACCACGCCCGCGATGCAGGCGCTGAAGGACAGCGACCCGTCCCGTCATCTGACCCTGCTGACCTCGAGTGGCGCGGCGGCGCTCGCCAGCCACCTGCCGATGATCGATACGGTGCTGACCTGGGATGCGCCGTGGGTGAAGGGGAACGGCATCGGCAACCGCACCGGCAGCAGCGTGATGCCGATGGCGCAGCGGCTGCAGGCGGCGCGCTTCGACGCGGCGGTGATCTTCACCGTCTACAGCCAGAACCCGCTGCCCGCCGCACTGCTCTGCACGATGGCCGGCATTCCGCTGCGGCTCGCGCATTGCCGCGAGAACCCCTATCAGTTGCTGAGCGACTGGGTGCCGGAGACCGAGCCCCAGACGCAGGTTCGCCACGAGACGCAGCGCCAGCTCGATCTGGTGGCGACGGTTGGCGCGGTGCCGGCCGACACGCGGCTGCGCTTCCGCGTGCAGCCCCACGACCGGCGCGCGGTGCAGCGGCTGCTGCAACGGTGGCAAGGGGAGGGCGTGCCAGAGAGCGCCGCCTCCGCCCGCTGCGTGGTGATGCATCCCGGCGCCACCGCCGAGTCGCGCCGCTGGCCTGAGGCGCGCTTCGCCGAGGTCGCCCGCACGCTGGCCGAGCAGGACGGCGCGCTGGTGCTGCTGACGGGCGGCGTCAGCGAGCAGGCGCTGGTCGACAGCGTATGCCGCGCCGCCGGACATCCACGCGTGGTGGGCATCGCCGGCGAACTGACGCTCGACCAGATGGGCGCGCTGATCGAGCATGCCGATCTGCTGGTCTCGAACAACAGCGGGCCGGTCCACCTGTCGGCCGCGCTCGGCACGCCGGTGGTCGATCTCTATGCGCTGACCAATCCGCAGCACACGCCGTGGCAGGTGCCGCACCGCACGCTCTTTGCCGACGTGCCGTGCCGCTATTGCTACAAGAGCGTCTGCCCGCAGCAGCACCACCGTTGCCTGAACGACGTCGAAGTGGCCGAGGTCGTCGCCGCGGCGCGCGAACTGCTGGCCGGCGCGCCGGCCACCTCCGATGCGCTGCCGCCGCTGATCGTGCCCGCCCCCGTCATGCCCCCGTTGCCGCCGGTACGCGCCAGTGGCGCGGTGCTGGCGACCTGAACCGGACACAAGGAATCGCGCAGAGGGAATCGCGCAGAGGAGCCGCCATGTACACGCTTGGAATCAACGCCGCCTATCACGACACCTCCGCCTGCCTGGTGCGCGACGGCGAGGTCATCGCCGCGGCGGAAGACGAACGGTTCACGCATATCAAGCACGGCAAGCGGCCGGTGCCGTTCACGGCCTGGGAGCTGCCCTACCATGCGATCGACTATTGCCTGAAGGAGGCCGGCATCACGCTGGCCGATATCGACCATATCGCCTATTCCTTCGACCCCGCGATCATGCTCGGCGAGCGGCGCCACGACGAGACGGTGACGCTGCCGCTGGAGCCGTCGCGGCATGCGCAGCCCGGCGTGGCCGATTCCCCGTGGGACCCGCTGTTCCTGTCCTATGTCGTCAACGCGCCGCGGCAACTGGTGTCGGGCGTGCCGCATCACCTGCAGAAGCGCTTCGCCACCGTGCGCAGCAGCGCCGAGGCGCCGTACCGCTGGCACTACGTCGAGCACCATATGGCGCACGAGGCCAGCGCTTTCCTCGCGGCCCCGTTCGACCGCTGCGCGGTGCTGACGATGGACGGCCGCGGCGAGAGCGCCACCACCAGCTATGGCGTGTTCGACGGACGCGACTACCGCCGCATCAAGCAGATCGACTTGCCGGATTCGCTCGGCCTGCTGTATGAACGCGTGACGCGGCATCTGGGCTTCCTGCATTCGTCCGACGAGTACAAGGTGATGGCGCTGGCCTCGTATGGCGAGCCGACCCGCGCCGACGTGTTCCGCGCGATGGTCCATGGCGACCGCGAGGGCGGCTATCGCATCGACCAGGCCGACCTCGAAGCGGTACTGGGGCCGCCGCGCGTGCGCGGCAGCGAATTCACGCGCGAGCATTTCAATATCGCGCGCTCGCTGCAGCTGGTGCTCGAGGAGACGGTGCTCGGCATGACGGCGTGGCTGGCCGCCGAGACCGGCGAGCGCAAGCTGGCGATGGCGGGCGGGGTGGCGCTCAACTGCGTGATGAACGCACGGGTGCGCGACCAGGGCGCGTTCGACGAGGTCTGGGTGCAGCCGGCCGCCGGCGATGCCGGCACCGCGCTGGGCGCGGCGCTGTGGATCGACTGGCAGCAGCGCGGCAAGCCGGCGCGGCGCTGGACGATGGAGCACGCTTATTACGGCCCGGCCTTCGACGAGCAGGAGATCGCGGCCTTCCTGGACCAGGCCAAGCTGCCGTACCGCCGGCTCGACGACGTTGCCGGCGAGACCGCCGAACTGCTGGCGCAGAACAAGATCATCGGCTGGTTCCAGGGCCGCATGGAATTCGGCCCCCGCGCGCTGGGCGCGCGCTCGATCCTGGCCTCGCCGATCGATCCGTCGATGCAGCAGAAGCTCAACCAGATCAAGGACCGCGAGGACTTCCGGCCGGTGGCGCCGGTAGTGATGGAGGAACGTGCCGCCGAATGGTTTACGGCGGCCTGTCCCGGCAACTGGCGCGCGCCGTTCATGCTGTTCGTGTTCGACGTCAAGTCCGGGCGCGAGGACCGCATCCCGGCGGTCTGCCACGTCGATGGCACGGCCCGCGTGCAGACCGTGCGGCGCGAGCAGAATCCCGCCTACTACGACGTGCTGGCCGCCTTCGAGCAGCGCACCGGTGTGCCGATCCTGGTCAATACCTCGTTCAACACGCGCGGCGAGCCCATCGTCTGCACGCCGCGCGATGCGGTCGAATGCTTCTGGACCTCGCCGCTCGATGCGCTGGTGATCGGTCCGTTCCTGCTGGAAAAGCCTGCGCGGGAGGGCGCCCATGCCGCTGCATGAGCCCGCGGATCAGGCAGTCGGCCACGTCGAGACCCCGGACGCCGAGCCGCTGGTCTCGGTGGTGATCCCGACCTACCGCCGCCCGGACCTGCTGCACCGCTGCCTGCGCGCGATCGGCGTGCAGCAGTTCGGCGCCGGCACGTTCGAGGTGATCGTCGCCGATGACGGTTGCCAGCCCGAGGTCGAGCGCCTGGTCCAGGAACTGAACGGCGCGTGGCCGCGCTGCACGCTGCGCTATCTGCCGGTGCCCGACACGCAAGGGCCCGCCGGCGCCCGCAACGCCGGCTGGCGCATCGCGCGCGCGTCGGTGATCGCGTTCACCGACGACGACACCATTCCCGATCCTGGCTGGCTGCGCGAAGGCTGCCGGGCGCTGTCGACCTCGCCGCAATGCTGCGCGATCACGGGCAGGGTGGTGGTGCCGCTGCCGGCCCGTCCGACCGACCATCAGCGCGATACCGGCGGCCTGGCGACCGCGGAGTTCGTCACCGCCAACTGCTTCGTCCGCAAGGAGGCGCTGCTGAAGGTCGGCGGCTTCGACGAGCGCTTCACGCGTGCGTGGCGGGAGGACTCCGATCTGCAGTTCCGCCTGCTGCAGCAGGTCGGCCCGATCGGTACCGCGCACGGGGCGATGGTGGTGCATCCGGTGCGGCCGGCTCCGTGGGGCAGCAGCATCGCCGCGCAGTCCAAGGTGTTCTTCGACGCGCTGCTGTACAAGAAGCATCCGCGCTGGTATCGCGAGCGCATCCGCCCGATTCCGCCCTGGCACTACTACGTGTCGGTGCTCGGCTTGCTGGTCGCCCTGGTCGCCGCGCTGGCCGGCCATGCCGCGGTGGCATGGAGCGGCTTCGGCGTGTGGTTCGTGCTGACGGCGTGGTTTTGCTGCCGCCGCCTGCGCGGCGCGGCGCTGACCCCTTCGCATGTCGCCGAGATGATCGCGACGTCGATTCTGATTCCCCCGCTTTCCCTGTACTGGCGCCTGCGCGGCGCCCTTGCCTTCAAGGTTGGTTTCCTATGATCAGATTCGCGGACCGTCCGCGCCGGATCGCCGTATTCCGCGCGCTGCAACTGGGTGACATGCTGTGCGCGGTGCCGGCGCTGCGCGCGCTGCGCAAGGCCGAGCCCGATGCGGCCATCACGCTGATCGGCCTGCCGTGGGCGGCCTCGTTCGTCGAGCGCTTCTCGCATCTGATCGACGACCTGATGGTGTTTCCCGGGGCGCCCGGCATGCCCGAGCAGCCGATCCGCGAAGAGGAAACCCAGGCCTTCTACGAGCAGGCGCGCGCGCGCCGGTTCGATCTGGCAATCCAGCTGCATGGCAGCGGGCTGGTGACCAACGCGATCGTGCGGCAGCTGGGCGCGCGGCAGATGGCCGGATTCCGGCCGGTCCCCGCGGCGCCGGTCGCGGGCCGCGCCGAACGCAAATGGCAGCCGGGCGTCGTCTCGTACGGCGCGCGTCCGGTGAAGGAGCTGCTGATCGACTGGCCGGGCGGCAACGAGATCGAGCGGCTGCTGGCGCTGACCAGCCGGCTGGGCTATCCGGCCGATGGCACCCAGCTCGAATTTCCGCTGCGGCCCGCCGACAACGCGGCCTGGCAGCGGCTGGCGTTGATGTACGACCTGATGCCCGGCAACTTCATCTGCGTGCATCCCGGCGCGCGCATGCATTCCCGCCGCTGGCCCGTCGAGCGCTTTGCCGCGGTGGCCGACGTGCTGCGCCAGCACTGGAAGATCGTGGTGACCGGCACGCCCGATGAGGCGGAACTGGTCGGGCGGCTGTGCGACACGCTCGGTTCGCCGGTGATCAATCTGTGCGGCAAGACCGATCTGGGCGCGATGGCGGCGGTCGTCAAACACGCGCGGCTGCTGCTGTGCAACGACACCGGCGCCTCGCATATCGCCGCGGCGATGCACACGCCGAGCGTGGTGGTTTCCTGCGGCAGCGACAGCGCGCGCTGGGCGCCGCTCGACAGCTCCAGCCATCGCGTGCTGGCAGACTATCCGGCCTGCCGCCCGTGCATGCATCAGGATTGCCCGGTGGGCCACCTGTGCGCCGAGGGCGTCGGGGTCGACGAGGTAGTGGCGGCCGCGATGGCGATGATCGGCCAGTCGCGCGAGACGCAGGAGGTCAGCCATGCGTGAGCGGCTGCGCATCCTGACCTGGCACGTTCACGGCAATTATCTGTACTACCTGTCGCAGATCCCGCACGAACTGTACCTGGTGACCAGGCCAGGCTCGCCGCCGGGCTATGCCGGTGCCGTCGGCGCGCTGCCCTGGGGCGGCAACGTGCACGAGGTCGCCTACGAGGACGTGCCGAACCGCGAGTTCGATTGCGTGCTGTACCAGCACCAGCGCCATTGGGACAGCGATCGCGAGACGCTGCTGACGGAGGCGCAGCGGCGTCTGCCGACGATCTTCCTCGAACATGATCCGCCGCAGCAGCATCCGACCGCGACCGTGCATCCGGTGCAGGACCCGAACGTGATGCTGGTCCATGTGACGCCGTTCAATGCGCTGATGTGGGACAGCGGCGTCACGCCGCACTGCGTGGTCGAGCATGGGGTGGTCGTCGATCCGTCCGTGCGCTACAGCGGCGAGGCCCCGCGCGGCATCAGCGTGGTCAACAACCTGACCAAACGTGGGCGCCGGCTTGGCGCCGACATCTTCGCGCAGGCGCGCGAGCAGGTGCCGCTCGATCTGGTAGGCATGGCCGCGGAAGAGGCCGGCGGACTGGGCGAGGTGCCCAATCCCGAGCTGGCGGCCTTTATCGCGCGCTACCGCTTCTTCTTCAATCCGATCCGCTATACGAGCCTGGGGCTCGCCGTGGTCGAGGCGATGATGATCGGCATGCCGGTGGTCGGGATGGCGACGACCGAGATGTCGACGGCGATCCGCAACGAATACAACGGCTATGTCGATACCCGACTCGAGCGGCTGGTCGAGGTGATGCGGCGGCTGATCGACGATCCTGGCCTGGCCAGGGAGTGGGGCGAGCAGGCGCGCGCCAGCGCGCAGGAACGCTTCGGGATCGGGCGCTTTGTCGAGGATTGGTGCGAGGTGTTGCGGCAGGTGACCCAGTAAGAGGGAAGGGGCTGGGCGCTCTCGCGAAGGGCAGGCGGCCCAATTCCCCACCTGCCGCGCCTTACCGCATCTGCGCCGACCCCAGATACCGCCGCAGCTGCTCCACCGTCGGCGGAATCACCGTGCGTTCGCGCAGCACCCATGGCAGCCCGCGTGCGGTATCGACGCATCCCGCCAGTCCGCCTTCGCGCAGCAGCGCCGGCAGCATGCGCACGCTCTCGCGCAGCGCCGCGCCCGCCGGCAGGCGCAGCCACGCCGACCAGATCGCATTGCGCGCCAGCAGGCGGCGGCGCATCCTGTGCGCGCGGATCGGGCAGGGCTGGTGGTAGGCGATCAGTTCGGGGCAGTAGACCAGCTGCCAGCCGAGCGCCGCCAGATCGAGCGCCAGCAGCGTTTCCTCGCCGCCGATGAAGAGCCGCGGATGGTAGCCGCCGGCGCGGCGGTAGGCGTCCACGCGGAACACCGTCGCACCGGCGAGCAAGCCGAGGATCGCCTTGCCCGGCAGGCCCGCCGACGGCAGCGGACTGTCGGCCATGATGCGGCTGATCGGGTCGGTCTGCGGCTCGCTGTCCTCGCGCACCACCATCAGGTGCGCGGTCAGCGCGGCGACGTCCTGATGGCGGTCCAGCGTGTCTGCCGCCAGCTTCAGCGCGCCGGCATGCCACCACGTATCGTCGTCGCAGAAGGCGACATAGGGCGTGCGCGCCCAGTCGACGCCGACATTGCGCGCCGCGGCGCCGAGATTGGCCGGCAGCCGCAGCAAGGCCGCCTGCGGAAAATCCCGCCGCACCATGTCGGCGGTGCCGTCGCTCGAGCCGTTGTCGACCACCGCGATGGCGGGACGCTCGGGCAGCGCGCACAGCCGTGACAGCGTGGCGCGCAGCCATTCGCAACGGTTGTAGGTCAACACCACCACGCTGACGCGCGTCTCCACCTGAGCCCGCGCCTGCGATTGCCGGCCGCCGCCGGGCGCAGGCGCCGTGATGCCGTCCGCTACGCTCACACGCTGCCCTCGCTGGTGCAGGCG
Organism: Cupriavidus sp. R6-3; assembly: GCF_059772245.1. Classification (NCBI taxonomy): domain Bacteria; kingdom Pseudomonadati; phylum Pseudomonadota; class Betaproteobacteria; order Burkholderiales; family Burkholderiaceae; genus Cupriavidus; species Cupriavidus sp. R6-3. The sequence continues at coordinate 1,081 of NZ_JCBAJO010000205.1, read as the reverse complement.
GTCTGGGCCTCGGTCGCATCGCCGGCGCTGGCCTCCCACTGCCAATAGCGCTCGGGCGCGCTCAGGTCGCTGATCGTGTTCGAGTCGAACATGGCGAGCTGGCTGGCGTAGGCGTTGCAGGCGCGAGCCTTGGTGGCGGTGTGCTCGCCGATGGCCAGGTCCACCGGCGTGGACACGGTGCCGGCCGCGTGCCAGCGCGCCAGCAGCTTGTGCAGCATGCCGGGTTTGCGCCGGTAGATCGCCTCTTCGTAATAGAGCCAGGGCGGACCGCCGTGATCGCGTTCGCGCCACAGCCGCGCGCAGGCTTCGTGCACCAGCGTGTGGTCCGAATGGTAGAGGCCGCATGGCGCCACCACGGCGCAGGCGTTATGCAGCGAGATCACCTTCGACAGTTGCGCGGCGATCTCGCCCGCGGTGTGGCGCCGGTTGTACTGGCTGTCCAGAAAATCGAGCCAGACCGGCTGCGCGTCGAGGATGGCGAGGCCGGCGCGGTCTTCCTCGCGCCGCGACAGCACCGCCTGCGCCGCACTGGAGAAGCCGGCGCGCCGGTCCCAGTCCGGCGCCGGCATGTCGACCGGCGGTACGCCGGCGAAGACGGTGACGACCACGGAACCGGGACAGGCCGCGAGCAGATTGCCGCAGCTGAATACCGCGTCGTCCAGGTGGGGCGATATCACCACCAGGGGAACGGAGACCGACAGGGACATGGTTCAATCCGGTTCGGTTTGCAGGTCCGCGATGGTGCAAGGATCGCGCCAATCGGTGGCGCGCAGTGGGGTGCGCTGCGTCGTGTCCGGCGCCGCGCCCTCGGTCGTGCCGGGCGTCGCGCTCGAAGTCGGGCCGGATATTGGGCCGGACATCGGGCCCGATATCTGACCTGACAGGGGACCCTGTAGGGGCCGCGCGCCGGAGGGGCTGCGGTGTGCAAAGGTGTCGGCCGCCCAGTAGATCTTGCACGATGGCAGATCTTCAAGCTGCCGATAGAGGCCGCTGCGCGCGGCCTGCAGCGCTTCGGCACGGCGGCGATGCCATTCGAGCCGGTAGACCAGAAAGGTGATGTTGCCGCTCATCGCGTTGCTCC
>NZ_JCBAJO010000204.1:0-8602 GCF_059772245.1 Cupriavidus sp. R6-3 | reverse complement strand
GAAGCGTTCTTCCGGCTCGGCTATGTGCTGTCGCGCGGCCGGCGGCCGTCGCGCTGGCACAGCGCCAGCGGCCTGGCCGCCGATGCGGTGGCGCCGGTGGCGATCGTCACCGTGTCCGGCGGCGTCGGCATCATGATGGCCGATCGCGCCGAGCAGCTGGGTTTGCCGATGCCTGCGATGCCGGCCGGCCCGGCTGAAGCGCTGCGTGCCGCGATCCCGTTCGCCAGCACCGCCAATCCGATCGACGTGACCGGCCAGATCGTGGCCCAGCCGCGCGTGTTGCTGGACGCGCTGCGCGACGTCGCCGAATGGGGGGAATACGGCAGCGTGGTGGCGTTCCTGGCCGCCGGCGCCAATGCACCGGCGCTGTGGCCCGAGCTGCAGCGCACCGTCGCCGCGCTGCACGAGACGACCGCCAGCGCGCCGCTGCTGCTGTGCGGGCTGGTGGCCGACGATCGCCGCGCCTGGCTGGAGCAGCACGGCTGCCTGGTGTTCCGCGAGCCCGCGCATGCGATGGAAGCGGTTGCCGCGCTGGCGCGTGCGGCGGCGCAGGGTGCGGAAAGCCGCGGCGAGTCCGCGGCTGAGGCCTTGCCACAGTTGCCACAGTTGCCACGTATTGCCGCCGACGCCAACGCGCTGTCCGAACACGAGGCGATGCAGTTGCTGGCCGAGGCCGGCGTGCCGGTGGCCCCGCACGGTCTGGCGCGCGATGCCGGCGAGGCGGTGCGCATCGCCGATCGGCTCGGCTATCCGGTCGCGGTCAAGCTGTGCTCGCGCGAGATCCTGCACAAGAGCGATGTCGGCGGCGTGGCGTTGAACCTGCACGATGCCGATGCGGTGCGCGCGGCCTTTGCGCGGGTGCGCGACGCGATCGGCCGGCATGCGGCCCGGCATGGCGGTGCGCCGGTGCCCTTCGAGGGCGTGGTGGTGGCGCGCATGGTGCGCGGCTGGGGCGAGCTGATGGTCGGCGTGCGGCGCGACCCGGTGTTCGGGCTCGTCGCGCTGGCCGGCATCGGCGGCACCGCGGTCGAGGTGTTCCGCCAGATGGCATTCGGACTGGCGCCGCTGTCGATGCCTCGCGCGCTGGCGATGTTGCGCGACAGCCGCGCCGAGGCGCTGTTCGCCGGCCATCGCGGCAATCCGGCCGTGCCGCTCGAACAGGTGGCGCAGGTGCTGGTGCGCGTGTCGCAGTCCGCCGCCGCGATCGGGCCGCGGCTCGACACGCTGGAGATCAATCCCTTCATCGTCACGGCCGACGGGCCGGTGGCGGCCGACGCCGTCATCACGCTGCGGCACGACGCGCATTGAAACCCCAAGCGAGCACCCGAGATGAACCATCCCGCCAGCCCCATCTTCTCCGCCCCCGTCTACGACAACCCCCAGCAGGCCCTGACCGCCGCCGCGGCGCTGCCGCTGGTGATCTACGGCTACCCGCTGATCGAAACGCTGCGCACCTGCCGCGTGCAGACCTCGGTCGAGGCCGCCACCGGCTATGGCCGCGCGCCGGTCAACGTGCTGTCGGCCAGCACGCGCCAATGGACCCACGAGGACCGCGACATCGTCACGCCGGCCAACGACCTGCTGTACTTCTGCGGCTGGATCGACCTGTCCGACGGTCCGGTCACGCTGCAGGTGCCGCCGCTGAGCGACCCGGACCGCTACTACGTGGTCGAACTGCTCGACGCGCATACCAACAACTTCGAGAATCTCGGGCCCCGCAATGTGCCGGCCGAGGGCGCCGCGGTGAAACTGGTCGGCCCCGGCCAGCAGGCGGGTGCCGGCCGCGCGGTCGCGTGTCCGACGTCGCTGGTCTGGCTGATCGGCCGCGTGCTGGTACAGGGCGAGCAGGACCTGCCGGCCGCGCATGCGTTCGAGCAGGGCTTCCGGCTCGATGCGCCGGCGATCAGGCGCCAGCCGCAATGCGTGCGGCTGTGGCGCGAGACCGGCGACGCCGCGCTCGACTTCTTTCACAACCTGTTCCAAGCGCTGCGGGAATTTCCGCCGTCGCCGGAGGAGCACGGCCTGCTGACGCTGCTGCGGCGCCTGGGCATCCGGCTCGAGGACGAGGTCGACATCGCCGCGCTGCGGCCGGCGGTGCAGGCGGGCCTGGTGAGCGCCTATCGGCAAGGCATGGATCTGATCGAGGCGCATACGCGCAGCCAGGGACGCAAGAGCTGGGGCTACAGCCTGAAGCTCGGCGTCTACGGCGACGACTGGCTGATGCGCGCGACCACCGCGATGAAGGGATTGGGCGCGCTGCGCGCCGACGAGGCGGTCTACGCGATGGCGGACTTCGATGCCGACGGGCAGCCGCTGACCGGCGCCGGCACTTACGAGTTGCGCTTCCCGGCGGGCCATCTGCCGCCGGCGCAGGCGTTCTGGTCGGTGTCGCTGTACGGCGAGGACCGCTTCTTCACCGCCAACGCCATCGGCCGTTATGCGATCGGCGACCGCACGCCGGGCCTGCGCTACGAGGACGACGGCAGCCTGGCGATCGCGATCTCGCATGCGCGTCCCGCTTCGATCGACAACTGGCTGCCGGCGCCGGCGGGACCGTTCTATCTGATCCTGCGCCTCTATCACCCGAGCCCTGCCTTTATCGCGGGCCAGTACGTCATTCCGCCCGTGCGGCGGATCGCCTGAGGGGGCCGCGATGATGCGCTCCGATGTAGTCCATGGCTTTCGTGTCCTTCGTGTCTTTCGGATGCTTGATGTCCTTCGCGGCGGCCGGCTCGCCAAAGGTCTGATGGCCGCCTTGGTGCTTGCCGTCGGCCTTGCCCTGGCCCCGGTCGCCCACGCCGACAGCTACCCTTCGCGCCCCGTCAAGCTGGTCTCGCCCTACGGCGCCGGCGGGTCCAACGACACCTCGGCGCGCGTGCTGGCCGACGCGCTGAGCCAGAAGTACGGGCAGCAGTTCGTAGTCGAAAACCGGCCGGGCGCCGGTACGCGCGTGGCCAACGAGCTGGTTGCACATGCGGCGCCGGACGGCTACACGCTGCTGTGGGCCGCCGCGCCGTTCGCGATCAACACCGCGGCGGGGCTGAAACAGCGCTACGACGTCGCCAGGGACTTCAAGCCGGTCGGCCCGCGCGTGGTCGGGCCGGTCTTCCTGATCGTCAATGCCGCCTCGCCGGCGCGCACGCTGGCCGATTTCGTCAAGCTCGCGCGCGAGAAGAAGGACGGCATCACGTTCGCCTCGCCGGGCATCGGCTCGGGGCCGCACCTGACCGGCGAGCTGTTTGCCGCGCAGGCCGGCTTCAAGGCGCTGACCGTGCATTACAAGGGCGATGCCACCGCCTATACCGAACTGCTGGCGGGTCGCGTCGACGCGACGCTGACCGCCATCACCTCGGCGCTGCCCTTCATCAAGGCGGGCAAGCTGCGCGTGCTGGCGGTCGCGTCGGAGCAGCGCAGCCCGGTGTATCCGGACGCGCCGACCTTCGCCGAGAAGGGCCATGCCGGCGTGGTCGGCTACGGCTGGTTCGGGCTGGTGGCGCCAGCCGGTACGCCGGACGCGATCGTGCGCCAGCTCAATCTCGATGCCAGCGCGGTGTTTGCCGACCCCGCCATCCGGGCGAAGCTGCACGGGCTCGGCCTGCAGCCGGAGCCGATGAGCAGCGCGGCCTTCGGCCAGTTCATCGACGGCGAGGTGCGCAAATGGGGCGAGTTGATCCGGCGGACCGGGCTGGTGCTGGAATAAGGTGCAGGAATAACGTGCAGGAATAATCGGCCCCGCCAGTGCGAGTATCGCCGGCGGGATCGCAGCCACTATGGGAAGCGCGGCGCCAGATCGGCCTTGAGCCAGTCGATCAGCGCGCGCGTGCGCGCCGGCAGCATCCGCGCATGCGGATAGAGCACCGACAGCGGCCACGGCGCCAGCTCGTAGTCCTCCAGCACGATGCGCAGCTTTTTCTCGGCCACCAGCGGCGCGACCTGGTACGACAGGAAGTGGCCGAAGCCGGCGCCGGCCGCGCAGGCCGCGACCGCCGGGGCGGTCTGGTTGAATTCCAGATTGCCGGTGACCGGCACCTGGAACACGCGACCATCGTCCTGAAAGGTCCACCAGTGCGGATTGCCATTGCTGAAGCGCAGGCAGGGCTGCCGCGTCAGGTCCTCCGGATGGCGCGGCACGCCATGCTTGCGCAGGAAGGCCGGCGTGGCGACCACCACGCGGCGGATCCGGCCGACCGGCTGCGCGATCAGCGTCGAATCGCGCAGGGGCCCGATCCGCACGCCGACATCGACCCCTTCCTCGAGCAGGTCGACCACCCGATCGGCGAAGTTCAGCGAGCAATGCACCGCGGGATAGCGCTGCACGAAGCGCGTGACCGCGGGCGCCACATACATCTGGCCGAACAGCATCGGCGCGGTCACGGTCAAGTGGCCGGCGAGTTCGACCTGCCGCGTCGTCAATCCGGCCTCGACCTCGTCGATGGTGGCCAGGATGCGCCGGCAGCTGTCGAGGTAGCTGCGGCCGTCTTCGGTCAGCGCCAGCCGGCGCGTGGTGCGGTTCAGCAGGCGGACCTGCAGATGGGCCTCCAGCGCCGCCAGCGTGCGCACCACCGCGGGCAGTGAGGTGCCGAGGGAGGCCGCGGCGGCGGTCAGGCTGCCCTTGTCGACGATCCAAACGAAAGTCTGCATCGCGCGAAGTTTGTCCATCGCGCGACATTACTCCATTTATCGGAGTAGTCAAATACATTCGGCGCGCTTTATTGCGGACCGGTCGCCGACCACAATGCGGGCATTCGCCAACCGCTTCAAGGTCTTCAACCTCTCCAACGTCTTCAACCTCTTCCAGACGCTTGCCGTCAATGGAGCCGACCATGTCCGCTGTCCTGAACTCCCTCTCATCCCCGGTCTCCCCCTCGCATCCCGCCGCCCCGCTGGTCCTGTATCACGTGCCGCTGTCGGGCCATTGCCATCGCGTCCAGCTGCTGCTGTCGCTGCTCGACCTGCCCTACCGCTGCGAGCTGGTCGATGTCCGCGGCGGCGCGAACAAGGCCGAGCCCTTCCTGCGGCTCAATCCGTTCGGCCAGATTCCGGTGCTGGACGACAACGGCACCGTGATCGCCGACTCCAACGCGATCCTGGTCTATCTGGCGCTGCGCTACGACCACGAGGGTCGCTGGCTGCCGCGCGATCCGGTGCAGGCCGCGGCCGTGCAGCGCTGGCTGTCGGTGGCCGCCGGGGAGATCGCCTATGGGCCGGCGCGCGCCCGCATCGCCAAGCTGTTCGGCCGTGACTTGCCGGTGGACGACGCGCGGCAGCAGGCCGCACGCCTGTTCGAGGTGATGGAGCCGCTGCTGGCGGCCGCGCCGTATCTCGCGGCCGACCATGCGACGCTGGCCGACATCGCCGCCTACGCCTATATCGCTCGCGCCGAGGAAGGCGGCGTCAGCCTGGCGCCGTATCCCGCGATCCGCGCGTGGCTGGCGCGCGTCGAGGCGTTGCCGCGCTTCGTGCCGATGCCTGTTGCGCAAGCGGCCTGAACCAACCTGTCATTGCGGAGCGCGATCATGGAACTGCCGACCTGGCCCTACGAGGGCTCTCCCTTCCACAGCGGCGAGCGCCTGGCGCAGCAGCGCGCCGGCAAGCGTGAGCAGATGGAAGGGGTAGGGCGCCGCGTGGTGCGCGGCGAAATGCTGGAACAGCACCGGCTGTTTTTCGCGCAGCTGCCGTTCATGCTGGCAGGCGCGCGCACCGACGATGGCGGCGTCTGGGCCACCATGCTGGCCGGGACGCCGGGATTTGCGCACGCGCTGGATCCGCTGCAGCTGCGCATCGATGCGCTGCCGCTGCCCGGCGATCCGCTCGATGGCGCGCTGCGCGATGGCGCCGAGCTTGGCCTGCTCGGCATCGAATTGCCGACCCGCCGGCGCAATCGCCTCAATGGCGTAATCGCCCGGCGCGACGCAGCCGGCTTTACGGTGCAGGTGCGGCAGAGCTTCGGCAACTGCCCCCGCTATATCCAGCAGCGGGAGCTGTTGCCGGTGCACGTGCCGTCAGAGGATGCGGGCGTCGCCCAGCCGCAGGTACTGGACCGGCTCGACCACGAGGCGATCGCGCTGGTGCGGCGCGCCGACACGCTGTTCATCGCCTCGCATCACAGCGATCCGGAGGCACCGCACAGCGGCGGCGCCGATGTCTCCCATCGCGGCGGCAAGCCGGGCTTCGTGCGCGTGGATGGCGACGACACGCTGGTGATGCCCGACTTCAACGGCAATGCCTACTTCAACACGATCGGCAATCTGGTCGCGAGCCCGCGCGCCGGCCTGCTGTTCGTCGATTGGGAGACCGGCACGCTGCTGCATGTGGCGGTCCGCGCCGAGATCGTCTGGGAAGGGCCGGAGGTGCAGGCCTACGCGGGCGCGGAGCGGCTGGTGCGGATGCGGGTCGAGCAGGTGATCCGGCGCCCGGGCGTGCTGCCGCTGCGCGGGCGGCTCGTCAGCATGTCGCCGGTGCTGGCGCAGACCGGCGAATGGCCGGGGAATGGATCCGCGAACCGGGCCGCGAACCGGGCCGCGAACGGGTACGCGAACGGGTCCGCGCCAGCGGCCGATCACCACCGATCACCCGCTGATCACCCGCTGATCACCACTGATAGGTGAGCGTCGCCATCACGTTGCGCGCTTCGCCGTAGTAGCAGTTCAGCAGCCCGGCGCACGAGGACACGTAGGTCTTGTCGAACAGATTGGTGGCGGCGACACGCAGTCCAGCGCCCTTCAGCGACGGGCTGATGCGGCTCAGGTCCAGGCGCATCATCAGGTCGACCAGCGTGTACGACGGCACCTTCAGCGAGTTCTCGTTGTCGGCCCAGCTGGTGCCGACATAGCGCGCGCCGGCGCCGACGGTGAAGCCGGGGAACACCAGATAATCGGCCCATACCGAGGCCATGTGCTGCGGCGCCTGGTACGGCGTGTTGCCGACCACGCCCTCTGGCGACTCGACGTAGCGCATATGCGTGTAGGTGTAGCTGGCCAGCAGCGACAGCTTGTCGGTCACGCGCGAGCGCGCCTCCAGTTCGAGCCCGCGCGAGCGGACCTTGCCGGCCGGCTGGTAGTACGGGGTCGACAGCACGCGCGCCGCGACCTTGTCCTGCGTCAGGTCGTACAGCGAGGCCGACAGCAGCGTGCTGCTGCGCGGCGGCTGGTAGCGGACGCCGATCTCGACCTGCCGGCTCTCGGTCGGCGGCAACAGGCTGCCGTCGCGGGCGGTGCTGCCGCTCGGGTTGAAGCCCTCGCTATAGCTGGCATAGGGCGCGATGCCGTTGTCGAACAGATAGACCAGGCCCGCGCGCCTGGTGAACTTCGAACCGTCCCATTCCGAGCGCGAGGCGGCGCCGAAACCGAGGTTCGAGACCTTGGCCATGTCGTGGCGGCCGCCGAGCACCAGGCGCCAGCGATCCCACGCGATCTGGTCCTGCAGATAGAGGCCGGTCTGCTCGAGCTTGCGGTCGATATTGGCGCGGAACAGGCCGGACAGGCCCGCGTTGCCGTAGACGGGATCGAACGCGTCGATCGGCGCGGCGCTGCCCGATTCCCACCAGCCGTCGACATGGCGGTGCTGGTAGTCCACGCCGAACAGCAGCGTGTGCTTGAGCGGACCGGTATCGAATTGTCCCTGCAGCTGGTTGTCGACGATGAAGGCGTCCAGGCTCTCGTTGGCGCCCGAGTAGTAGCGGGTCAGCGTGTTGGGGCCGGCCCAGCCATAGCCGTAGACCTGCTGCAGCGTGACATCCGACGACAGATAGCGGAAGTTCTGCCGGAACTGCCAGCGGTCGTTGAACGCATGCTCGAACTGGTAGCCGACCATGCGTTGCGTGCGCGTGAATTCGTTGTGGCCGGGCTCGCCGTCGAAGAAGCTGCGCAGGATGCGGCGGCCGTTGTGCGCGGCGGTGATGGTGGCATCCGACGGAATCGCGCCGTGATAGCCGCCATGCGGGTCGCGCTGCAGATAGGCCTGCAGCAGCAGGCGCGTGTCCGGGCTGATGTTCAGCAGCAGCGACGGCGCGATGGCGAAGCGTTCTTCCTCGACATGACGGTACTGCGTGTCCATCGAGCGGCCGATCGCGGTGATCCGGTAGGCGGCGACGCCGTTGTCGTCGATCGGGCCGGTCACGTCGAAGCCGGCCTCGTAGCGGTTGCGATTGCCTACCGTGACCTGGGCCTCGCCGGCGCGCTCGAACTGCGGCCGCTTGCTGGCCAGCGCGACCACGCCGCCGGGCGAGGCGCGCCCGTACAGCACCGAGGCGGGACCGCGAATCACGTCGATCCGCTCGAGGAAATACGGGTCGACCTGCATCGAGCTGTAGCTGCCGGGATCGCCCAGTACCTTCAGGCCGTCGAGCAGCGAGTTGTCGACGCTGCTGTCGATGAAGCCCCGCAGCGCGACGTAGTCGTAGCGGTTGGTCGCGCCGACCAGCGCGGTGAAGGCGCCGGGCGTGTAGTTCAGCGCCTCGGACACGCTGCGCGGCTTCTGGTCGTCCAGCTGCTGGCGCGTGACCACCGAAATCGACTGCGGCGTCTCGGCGAGCGGCGTGTCGGTCTTGGTGCCGGCGGCGCTGCGCTTGGCGACGAAGCCGACGCCGGGGCTCAGCGCGGTT
>NZ_JCBAJO010000203.1:0-8607 GCF_059772245.1 Cupriavidus sp. R6-3 | reverse complement strand
CTGCAGAATCCGGCGGGGCGCGCGGTGCTGATCCACGCGCTGGCGCATATCGAGTTCAACGCGATCAACCTGGCCCTCGATGCGGTCTGGCGCTTTGCCGGCATGCCGGCGGGGTATTACCGCGACTGGCTGCAGGTGGCCGACGAGGAGGCGCTGCACTTCACGCTGCTGGCCGAGCACCTGCGCAAGCTGGGCTTCGCCTACGGCGATTTCCCGGCGCACAACAGCCTGTGGGAGATGGCGGACCGCACCGCCGGCGACGTGCTGGCGCGCATGGCGCTGGTGCCGCGCACGCTGGAGGCACGCGGGCTGGACGCCTCGCCGGTGGTCCGCACGCGGCTGGCCGACGCCGGCGATGCCGAGGCCGCGGCGATCATCGACATCATCCTGCGCGACGAGGTCGGCCACGTGGCGATCGGCAACCGCTGGTATCGCTGGCTATGCGCCGAGCGGGGCCTCGATCCTGTGACGACCTACGCCGAACTGGCCGAGCGCCACCAGGCGCCGCGGCTGCGGCCGCCGTTCAATCTGGCGGCGCGCCGCGCGGCCGGCTTCGACGAGGACGAACTGGCCTGGCTGACCGGCAGCGCCGGATAACGGCAAACCGGTGAAGGACCAACCGGCTGGACCAACCGGCTGGCCCAACCGGCTGCCCCAACCAGCGGACTCGACCGGCTCCCCGACGGCTGACCGTCTAGCCGTTGCCCACGCGTGGGGCCGCCGAACGCTGCCGTGCCGCCTCTTCCTCCTGCAACCGCAACACGCGGCGCTGGATCTTGCCGGTGGTCGTCATCGGCAGCTGGTCGATGAAGGCGATCGCCTTCGGATACTCGTACGGCGCCAGCTGTCCCCGCACGTGCTGCTGCAGTTCGGCGACCAGCGCGGCCTCGGACTCGGCCGAGCGCTGCACGCCCGGCGTCAGCACGATGAAGGCCTTGACGATCGCGCCGCGCTCCGGGTCCGGCGACGGCACCACCGCGCAGTTCGACACCGCCGGATGCTTGAGCAGGCAGTTCTCGATCTCGCTCGGGCCGATGCGATAGCCCGAGGACTTGAAGACGTCGTCGGCGCGGCCCTGGTACCACAGGTAGCCGTCTTCATCGACACGGGCGAGGTCGCCGGTGCGGCACCAGCGCAGGCCATCGTACTCGACGAACTTGCCCTCGGTGGCCGCCTCGTTCTTCCAGTAGCCGAGGAAGAACACCGGATCGGGATGGCCGTGGATGTCGGTGGTGCAGACCGCCACCTCGCCGTCCTCGCCGGGCGGGCAGGGGCGGCCTTCTTCGTCGACCACGGCGACGCGGTGGCCGGGGTAGGGCCGTCCCATCGAACCGGGCCGCGCCGGCCAGCCGAGCTGATCGTCGTCATATTGCGCGGTGCAGTTGCCGACGATGTAGTTGATCTCGGTCTGGCCGAACATCTCGTTGACGATCACGCCGAAGGCCTCGCGGCACCAGTCGAATACGGTCTGGCCGACCGCCTCGCCGGCGCTCATCAGCGCGCGCAGCCGCAGGTCGTAGCGCTCGCGCGGGGCCGGGCAGGCCTTCATCATCTGCTTGAGCGCGGTCGGGAACAGGAAGGTGTTGGTGACGCGGTAGCGCTCCATCAGGCCGAAGGCGACCTCGGACGAGAAGCGGCCCTGGTAGCCGACGATCGTCTTGCCGAAGTACAGCGCCGGCATCAGCGCGTCCCACAGGCCGCCGGTCCAGGCCCAGTCGGCGGGGCTCCAGAACACATCGTCCTCGCGCGGATACCAGTTCTGCGAGCAGACGAAGCCGGTCAGGTTGCCGATCAGCGCGCGGTGCGGCAGCAGCGCGCCCTTGGGCGGCCCGGTGGTGCCGCTGGTGTAGATCAGCACGGCGGCCTCGTCGGCCTTGGTCTGCTCGGCGGTGAAGTCGTCGGCCTGGTCCGCCAGCGCCGCGTCCCAGTCGCGGTCGCCGCGGCCCGCCGCTTCGCCGACGGCGATCACCGCCTGCAGCGCGGGGCAGTCGCCGCGCGCGGCGAGCAGATTGTCGATCGAGGTCTCGTCGGCGATCGCCACGCAGGCCTCGCTGTGCTGCAGGCGATAGCCCAGCGCCTCGGGGCCGAACAGCATCGACAGCGGCATCGCGATCGCGCCGAGTTGGTAGACCGCCATATGCGCGACCACGGTTTCGATGCGTTGCGGCAGCACGATCGCCACGCGGTCGCCGCGCCGGACGCCCAGCTCGCGCAGCGCGTGCGACAACCGATTGGCGTCGCGCTGGATCTCGCCGTAGCGATGCGACGCACGCCGGCCATCCTCATGCTCCGTATGGACGGCGATCCGGTCGCGCGTGGCGGGATCGCGTGCCCAGCGGCCGCAGCACGCTTCGGCGAGATTGAAGGTTTCGGGTACGTGCCAGTGGAAGTCGCGGTAGAGCGCGGGATAGTCGTCGCGCCGGCTGTCCGGCAGCGAGGATGCGGCCATGGTGGTCTCCGTTCTTGTGTCCGCGGCGTCGGGCGCCGCGGATCTTGTTGGCATGCTGGCTGGCGTCGCGGACTCGCTTGTGGCTACAATCGCGGTAAATCGAACGAGCGTTCGATTTTGTCGGACTGAGGGCGTGGTGGCCATCGACGGTCCCTCGCGGCAATCCTTGGCACGACCATCGTGACGATCGTGACCATCGCGATCAACGTGATCATCACGATCGCAATCATCACCACAGGCAGAGCAATCGCCGCAACCACACAGCCGACAAGGCGGGACAGGGCAGACCATGACGATCCGCGACACATCGCGCTCCGAATGTATCACGGTGCGTGGCCTCGATTACCACGTGCGCCACTGGGGCGAACCGGGCGCGCCGAAGCTGTTCCTGCTGCATGGCTGGATGGACGTGGCGGCCTCGTTCCAGTTCCTGGTCGACGCGCTGCAGGGCCGCTGGCACGCGATCGCGCCGGACTGGCGCGGCTTCGGCCAGACCGGCTGGCCGACCCGCCATCCGGGTACGGCGTCGTACTGGTTTCCCGACTATCTGGCCGATCTCGAAGTCCTGCTCGACCACTATCAGCCGGACGGCGCGGTGGACCTGGTCGGCCACAGCATGGGCGCCAATATCGCGTGCTTCTACGCCGGCGTGCGTCCCGAGCGGGTACGCCGCGTGGTGGACCTGGAGGGCTTCGGCATGACGGCCACTCGGCCAGAGCAGGCGCCGCGGCGCTTCGCCCGTTGGCTCGACGAATTGCGCGACCCGCCGACGCTGAAGACCTACGACAGCGTCGAGGCGGTCGCCGCGCGGCTGAAGAAAACCAATCCCCGGCTGCGCGACGACCGCGCGGCGTTTCTCGCCGAACACTGGTCGCGGCGCAACGCGGAAGGTCGCTGGGAGATCCTCGGCGATCCCGCGCACAAGCTGATCAATCCGGTGCTGTATCGCGTCGACGAGGCGATGGCGATCTGGGCCGCGGCGACCGCGCCGGTGCTGCACGTCGAGGCGCGCGACTCGGAGACGCTGCGCCATATCGCCCACAAGCAGAGCATCGCCGAATTCAAGCAGCGCTTCGCCGCGTTCCGCGATTTCCGCGAGGTGATTCTCAACGACGCCGGCCACATGCTGCATCACGACCAGCCCGAGGCGGTCGCGGGGCTGATCGAGTCGTTCTGCGGCTGAGCCCGCGCGGCGGCCCTCCGCCTCAGTCCGTGCCGTGCGTCAGCGCTTCCTTCAGCGCGGCGTTGTTGCTGGTGTGCACGTGGACCAGCGCCTTGTCGGGGAAGGCGTAGTGGTAGGCGCGGCGCAGCGCCAGCGCGGCCTCGTGGAAGCCCGACAGGATCAGCTTCTGCTTGTTCGGATAGAAGGCGATGTCGCCGGCGGCGAAGATGCCGCGGCGCGAGCTCTCGTAGGTGGTGGTATCGACCAGGATGCGGCCGGCGCGCATGTCGAGGTCCCAATGCGCGATCGGACCCGGTTCGGACACCAGCCCGTACAGCGCGACCAGTTCATCGGCCGGCAGCGTCAGCGTCTCGTCGCGCGTGCGCACCTGCGCGGCGACCAGCGCGTCGCCCTCGGTCTGCAGCGCGCCCAGCATACCGACGACGAAATCCATCTCGCCCGCCGCCACCGCGGCGCGCATCTCGGCGACCGTATGGTCGGCCGCGCGGAAGCCCTCGCGCCGATGCAGCAGCGTGACGCGCGCGGCCACCTTGCGCAGCGCCAGCGCCCAGTCCAGCGCCGAGTCGCCGCTGCCGGCGACGATCACGCGCTTGCCGGCGAAGCGCGACACGTCGCGCACCGCATAGTGCAAATGCCGGCCCTCCAGCGCCGCCGCCTCGGGCAGCGACACGCGCTGCGGCGCGAACGCGCCGGCGCCGGCGCAGATCAGCACCGCCGCCACCTCGAAACGCTTGCCGGCATCGGTGGCGACCAGCAGCCGCTGCGGCTCGCCGGGCAATTCCTGCACGCCCTCGACGCGCTGGCCGAAATGCATCGGCACCGCGAACGGTGCGCACTGCTCCAGCAGCCGGTCGACCAGGTCCTGGGCCAGGCAGCCGGGCACGGCGGGGATGTCGTAGATCGGCTTCTCGGGATAGAGCTCGGTGCACTGGCCGCCGGCGCGGTCCAGCACGTCGACGATCTCGCATTGCAGGCCCAGCACCCGGGCCTGGAAGGCCGCGAACAGGCCGACCGGACCGGCGCCGACGATCAGCACGTCGGTGCGGACCGGTTCGGTATTGGTCGCGGCGGGCGGGGTGGAAACGTCTTGGGAGGGGGAGGCCGGATGGGTGTTCTGCATGATCGGATCGTTGCGGCCGGCGTGCGCCATGGCGGCACGCCGCGCGGAAAGACTGGGGAGGCGTCCACTATACCCCGGCCCCGCCGCGGTTCCGGCTACGCCAGCGTTGGCGGCATGGCTATGCGCCGCCGTGGACCGCAGTAGTCCCCATTGGCCGCAGTAGCCACCGTGGACCGCAGTAGCCCCCATTGGCCGCAGTAGCTGCCGTCGACCGCAGTGGCCACCGTCGACCGCAGTGGACCGCCAGGGCGGCCATGCCCCGCGGTGCAGCGGCGCCCGGCTTCTGCGGACACGGAAGGCGCGGGAGTAGAATGACGGAATGCACGCTTCCCACGCCATCAACGCCGACCTGCATTGCCACTCGACCATCTCGGACGGCACGCTGCCACCCGCGGTCGTGGCCGAGCGGGCGCACGCCAACGGCGTCGAGATCTGGTCGCTGACCGACCATGACGAACTGGGCGGCCAGCTGATCGCGCGCGAGACCGCCGAGGCGCTGGGCATGCGCTATGTGCCGGGCGTCGAGATCTCGGTGACCTGGGCGGGCCAGACGGTCCATATCGTCGGCCTGCAGATCGATCCGCTGTGCCCCGAACTGATCGACGGCCTGACCGCGACGCGCTCGGGCCGCGCCCGCCGCGCGCAGGACATCGGCGACGCGCTGCACGCGGTCGGCATCGAGGGCGCCTACGAAGGCGCGCTGCGCTATGTCGGCAACCCCGACCTGATCTCGCGCACGCACTTCGCCCGGTGGATGGTCGACGAGGGTATCTGCGGCAATATCTCCGAGGTGTTCGACCGCTATCTGACCGAGGGCCGCCCCGGCTATGTCGGCCATCGCTGGGCCACGCTCGGCGAGGCGGTCAAGTGGATCCGCGCCGCCGGCGGCATCGCCGTGATGGCCCACCCGGGCCGCTACGACTACACCGATACCCAGCACGACGCGCTCTTCGACGAATTCACCGCGCTCGGCGGCGGCGCCGTCGAGGTCGTGACAGGCAGCCATACGCCGGACCAGTACCGCCGCTATGCCGACGTCGCGCGGCACTACGGGCTGCTGGCCTCGCGCGGCTCGGACTTCCACGGGCCGGGCGAAGGGCGGGTCGAGATCGGCTCGCTGCCGCCGCTGCCGTCGTCGCTGACGCCGGTCTGGCACGACTGGTAAGCCGCCGGACCGCCCCATGTCGCAGTTCTTCGATATCCATCCGGTCGATCCGCAATCGCGCCTGATCAAGCAGGCCGCCCAGATCGTCGGCAAGGGCGGCCTGATCGCGCTGCCCACCGATTCGAGCTATGCGCTCGCCTGCCGGCTCGACGACAAGGGCGCGGTCGAGCGCCTGCGCCGGCTGCGCGGCATCGACGACAAGCACCACCTGACGCTGATGTGCCGCGACCTGTCCGAGCTCGGCAATTTCGCGCGGGTCGACAATCGGCAGTACCGCTGGATCAAGGGCGCCACGCCCGGGCCCTATGTGTTCATCCTCGAGGCCACCAAGGAAGTGCCGCGGCGGCTGTCCCACCCGGCCCGCAAGACCATCGGCGTGCGCGTGCCCGACCATGCCATCCCGCAGGCGCTGTTGAACGAACTGGGCCAGCCGATGATCAGTTCGACGCTGCAGCTGCCCGGCGATGCCGCGCCGCTGGACGATCCTTTCGAAATTCGCGAGCGCCTGCAGAAGCAGCTCGACCTGGTGATCTGCGGCGGCACCGCGCCCGCGCATGCCTGTACGGTGATCGACCTGACCAGCGGCGAACCGGTGCTGGTGCGCGCCGGCCGCGGCGATGTCACCCGCTTCGGGCTGTGAGCGCGGCATCATGCCGCTGCCCGGCGCAGACCGCCCCACGAATCGGCGTGGCGGCCGGTGCCCGCCGTTACAATAGCGCCCCATGGACGCCTCTCTGATTCAGACCTTCGCGGTCTACGCGCTGCCCGTGCTGTTCGCCATCACGCTGCACGAGGCCGCGCATGGCTATGTGGCCAAGCTGTTCGGTGACAACACCGCCTATATGCTCGGCCGGGTCAGCCTCAACCCGGTCCGCCATATCGATCCGATCGGCACCATCGCCGTGCCACTGCTGCTGTACCTGGTCACCAGCGGCCAGTTCGTGTTCGGCTATGCCAAGCCGGTGCCGGTCGCCTTCGGCCGGCTGCGCAACCCGCGCTGGCACAGCATGTGGGTCGCGCTGGCCGGCCCGGGCGCGAACCTGGTGCAGGCCTTCGCCTGGGCGCTGGTCGCGCTGGGGCTGGTGCTGGCGCAGGTCGACGAACCGTTCTTCGCGCAGATGGCGCGCGCCGGCGTGCTGGTCAACCTGGTGGTGGCGGCGTTCAACCTGTTTCCGATTCCGCCGCTCGATGGCGGGCGCGTGCTCAGCGCCTTGCTGCCGCAGCGCATGGCCTACGCGCTGTCGAAGATCGAGCCGTACGGCATCTTCGTCGTGCTGGCGCTGGTCGCCGCCGGCGTCATCACCCGGGTCTGGATGCAGCCGGTGATGAGCCTGCTGGGCTCGCTGGTCCAGCTGCTGCTGGCGCCGATCCTGGCGCTGGTGCAGTGACGCTGGTGCAATGATTTCCTGAAAGACTGATTACAACGACATGTTCCCCGATCGCGTTCTCTCCGGCATGCGGCCTACCGGCGCGCTGCATCTTGGCCACTACCATGGCGTGCTGAAAAACTGGGTCAAGCTGCAGTCGGAGCACCCGTGCTTCTTCTTCGTGGCCGACTGGCACGCGCTGACGACGCACTACGAGTCGCCCGAGGTGATCGGCCAATCGGTCTGGGAAATGCTGACCGACTGGCTGGCCGCCGGCGTCGATCCGGAGCAGGCGACGCTGTTCATCCAGAGCCGCGTGCCCGAGCACGCCGAACTGTTCACGCTGCTGTCGATGGGCACGCCGCTGGGCTGGCTCGAACGCGTGCCGACTTACAAGGACCAGATCGAGAAGCTCAAGGACAAGGACCTGGCGACCTACGGCTTCCTCGGCTATCCGCTGCTGCAGGCGGCCGACATCCTGATCTATCGCGCCGACAAGGTGCCGGTGGGCGAGGACCAGGTGCCGCACGTCGAGATCACGCGCGAGATCGCGCGCCGCTTCAACTTCCTGTACGGCCGCCAGCCGGGCTTCGAGGAGAAGGCGCAGGAGGCCGCGAAGAAGCTGGGCGGCAAGCGGACCCGCGTGTTCCTCGACCTGCGCAAGACCTTCCAGGAGCAGGGCACCGACAGCGCGCTGGAAGAGGGCCGCGCGCTGGTCGCGCAGTCCCAGAGCCTGTCCAATGACGACCGCGAGCTGCTGCTGGGCTATCTGGCCGGTTCGCGCAAGACCATCCTGGTCGAGCCGCAGGCGCTGCTGACGGCCGCGTCGCGGATGCCCGGGCTCGACGGCCAGAAGATGTCGAAGTCCTATGGCAACACGATCCGCATGCGCGAGGACAAGGACTCGGTCGAGAAGAAGGTGCGCACGATGCCGACCGATCCGGCACGGGTGCGCCGCACCGATCCGGGCGAGCCGGCCCGCTGCCCGGTGTGGCAGCTGCACCAGGTGTATTCCGACGAGCCCACGAAGGAATGGGTGCTCAAGGGCTGCCGCAGCGCCGGCATCGGCTGCATCGAATGCAAGCAGCCGGTGATCGAGGGCATCCTGCGCGAGCAGCAGCCGATGCTCGAGCGCGCCCAGCCGTACATGGACAATCCGGCCCTGCTGCGCGACATCGTCGACCACGGCTGCGCCAAGGCCAGCGCGGTCGCGCAGGAGACCATGCGCGACGTGCGCGAGGCCATGGGGCTGGGATACCGTTGATGGGCTCGCTGCCGTCGTCCATGCCCGCCGGCGCGCCGCATGCCGCGCTCGGCGAGCCC
>NZ_JCBAJO010000202.1:0-8646 GCF_059772245.1 Cupriavidus sp. R6-3 | reverse complement strand
GCCTGCGGACTGTCGCCGCGGGCCCGCCCCGTTTCGTTACCGCTGACGGTCCGCCGACGACCGTCGATGATCCCCGATCGACTGCCACCGACTCCACGATGACGCCGACCCTGCTGATTGCCGACGACGAACCGCTCCTTGCCCGCGTGTTGCATGCCGAATTGTCCAGCCTGTGGCCGGAGGCGCAGATCGTCGCGACCGTGCATGACGGGGTGTCGGCGCTCGAAGCGGTGCGCCAGCACGCGCCGCGCGTCGCCTTTCTCGATATCCGGATGCCGGGCATCACCGGCATGGAGGTGGCGCGCGACCTGCTGGGCAAGCCCGGCGCGCCGCTGGTGGTGTTCGTCACCGCCTACGACCAGTTCGCGCTGGAGGCCTTCGAGAGCGCCGCCGTCGACTACGTGCTCAAGCCGATCCAGCGTGAGCGGCTGGAGGCGACCGTGAACCGGCTGAAGACGCGGCTGGCGATGCCGCCGCAGACGATGGACGGCAGCGCCTCGGCGGGCGCGCTCGAAGGCGAGCGGCTGGAGCAGTTGCTGAACCGGCTCGAGGCGCTGGACCGCGACACCATCGCGCGCACCGGCGGGCCGTACCTGCGCTTCATCAAGGCCCTGGTCGGCCAGGAGGTGCGGATCATCCCGGTCGACGAGGTGATCTACCTCGAGGCCACCGACAAGTACGTCAACGTGGTGTCCAGCAGCGGCGAGGCGCTGATCCGCACCAGCCTGCGCGAGCTGACCCAGCAGCTCGATCCGGACCGCTTCTGGCAGATCCATCGCGGCACGGTGGTCAACATCGACTGCGTCGCCGCCGCGGTCAACCAGTCGCTGGGACGGCTCACGCTTAAGCTGCGCAATCGCCCCGAGACGCTGGCGGTGGCGCGGCAGTACGCGTATCTGTTCAAGCAGATGTAAGGACTGTTGGGGGGTGCGCCGGCGCGGGCCTTGCGTCGGCCTTCTCCGGCCTTCGGCCTTCTCCGGCCTTCGGCCTTCGGCCCGGCCTCCCGCGCGCACTTCCTTCGGAGTTTCTGCCCGGCCTTCCGCGCGGACTTGCTTCCGCGCTTCTGCCCGGTCTTCCCCCGCTCGTTTTCCACTATGATGCTTCGGTTGCGCCGCACCATCGGGCGCACCCGGGCATCGCGCCCGTCTTCGCGTTTTTCGCTTTGTCCGCTTTTTCCCCTTTTCCCCCTTTGTTTCCCTGCTGATCGAGGAGTGAATTGCCATGGATTTCGCCACCACCGACCTTTGCGACGATCACGAGGCACGCCTGGCCGACGGCTCGCTGCGCGTGCTGACGCCGGGCTGGCAGGCCTTCGGCAAGCGCGCGCGCTTCGCCGGCCCCGCCATGACGCTGAAGGTGTTCGAGGACAACTCGCTGGTGCGCGAGGCGCTCGAGTCGCCGGGACAGGGCAGGGTGCTGGTGGTCGACGCCGGCGGCTCGGCGCGCTGCGCGCTGGTCGGCGGCAATCTCGGCCAGCTGGGCGAGAAGAACGGCTGGGCCGGCATCGTGCTGAACGGCTATGTGCGCGACACCGTCGAGCTCAACGATTGCGACATCGGCATCCGCGCGCTGGGCGTGCATCCGCGCAAGAGCGAGAAGCGCAACAGCGGGCAGCGCGACGTCGCGCTGCAGATGCCGGGTGCGGTAGTGCGTCCGGGCAACTGGATCTACGTCGACGAGGACGGCGTGCTGGTGTCGGACGTCGACCTGGCGAGCCCGGTGAGCGCGGTGAGCGCGAAGCAGGGCTGACGATGGCGCTGGTGTTCGTCTATGGCACCTTGCGCGCCGGCGAGGTCAACGACCTGAACGAGGCGGCGCGCCGCCATGGCCTGCCGGCGCCGCGGCTGGTCGGCAGCGGCAGCGTGCCGGGGCGGCTCTACGACTTCGGCAGCTATCCGGGCTATGTGCCGGCGGCGCTTGAGCCGGACAGCGCTGGCCTGCCCGGCGGTCCGCGCGTGGTCGGGGACATCTACGAGATCGACGAGGCCCTGATTCCCGTGCTCGACGAGATCGAGGAGGTCTATCCGGGCCAGGCGACGCTGTTCGTGCGCACCGAGCAGGAGGTGGCATGCGCCGATGGCAAGCGGCGCTGCCTGCTCTATCCGGTCGGCGCGGAGGCGGTGCGCAGCCTGCCGGAGATCGAAGGCGGCGACTGGGTGGCCTACCGGCGCGCCCGGGTTGCGGCCGGCTGAACCGCCCGACAGCGCTTGCACACAATTTCACGATGCGGAAAGACGTTTTGGTCCGCAAAAATACATGGATGCGTGGCACAACGGTCGTTTCTCATGATGGGAAAGGTCTTGCCGCATCGTGAAATGTTTTCGATAAACTACTGAAATATAAGGATAAAAAATCTGCGGCGCAGGCCGCATCGAGCCTTGTTGCGTCGCGGGACGCTTCTCTACACTCTTATATAAGACATATGACTTGCGGCGTAGCCGGAACGCTGAAACCGGCACCCGGTGCCCCAGGTCGGCAGACCGGCTCCCCCTCCGGTCGCGTCGCACAGATTTGCCGAACCCCATCAACAGGAGAGTGACATGTCCCGCGAAATCGAAGCACAAAAGCTCAAGCAAGACTGGGAAACCAACCCGCGCTGGAAGGGCATCAGCCGCCACTACACCGCCGAGGACGTGGTGCGCCTGCGCGGCTCGGTCCAGATCGAGCACACGCTGGCCCGCCGCGGTGCCGAGAAGCTGTGGCATCTGCTCAATACCGAGCCGTTCGTCAACACGCTGGGCGCGCTGACCGGCAACCAGGCGATGCAGCAGGTCAAGGCTGGCCTGAAGGCGATCTATCTGTCGGGCTGGCAGGTCGCCGGCGACGCCAACCTGGCCGGCGAGATGTATCCGGACCAGTCGCTGTATCCGGCCAACTCGGTGCCGCAGGTGGTCAAGCGCATCAACAACACCTTCCAGCGTGCCGACCAGATCCAGTGGAGCGAAGGCAAGGGCGACATCGATTTCTTCGCGCCGATCGTGGCGGACGCGGAAGCGGGCTTCGGCGGCGTGCTGAACGCCTTCGAGCTGATGAAGGCGATGATCGAAGCGGGCGCCGCCGGCGTGCACTTCGAAGACCAGCTGGCCTCGGTCAAGAAGTGCGGCCACATGGGCGGCAAGGTGCTGGTGCCGACCCGCGAGGCCGTCGCCAAGCTGACCGCCGCGCGTCTGGCCGCCGACGTGATGGGCGTGCCGACGCTGGTGATCGCCCGTACCGACGCGGAAGCGGCCGATCTGCTGACCTCGGACATCGACGATCGCGACAAGCCGTTCTGCACCGGCGAGCGCACCGTCGAAGGCTTCTACCGCACCAAGGCCGGCATCGAGCAGTCGATCGCACGCGCGCTGGCCTATGCGGAAGTGGCCGACCTGGTCTGGTGCGAAACCGGCAAGCCGGATCTGGAATTCGCCAAGAAGTTCGCCGAGGCGGTGCACGCCAAGTACCCGGGCAAGCTGCTGGCCTACAACTGCTCGCCGTCGTTCAACTGGAAGAAGAACCTGGACGACGCCACCATCGCCAAGTTCCAGAAGGAGCTGGGCGCGATGGGCTACAAGTTCCAGTTCATCACGCTGGCCGGCTTCCACTCGCTGAACTACTCGATGTTCAACCTGGCCTACGGCTATGCGCGCAACCAGATGAGCGCGTTCGTCGAACTGCAGGAAGCCGAGTTCAAGGCGGCCGAGAAGGGCTTCACCGCGGTCAAGCACCAGCGCGAAGTCGGCACCGGCTACTTCGACGCGGTCACGCAGACCATCGAAGGCGGCCAGTCGTCGACCACCGCGCTGAAGGGCTCGACCGAGGACGAGCAGTTCTTCGACAAGAAGGTGGCTTGATGTAGTGGGTTCTCCCTCTCCGTCTCCCTCTCCCGATGGCGGGAGAGGGAGAGGGGAAGGGGTTCAGCGAAGGTGCTGCCTTACCGGTAGACGATCACCGGAATATCGGTATGCGTCAGCACCTTCTGCGTCTCGCTGCCGAGCAGCAGGCCGGACAGGCCGCGGCGGCCGTGCGAGGCCATGAAGATCACGTCGCAGCCATGCCGTTCGGCCGCGTCGATGATGCCCAGATAGGGCACCGCGAAGGTCGACATATCGGTGTCGCAAGGCACACCGGCCGCGGTCGCGGCGGTTTCGACCTCCTTCAGATAGATGCGCGCCTGCGCCTCGATGCGGTCCTTGAAGGCCTGCGGGGCCTCGACCACGATTTCGCTGAAGGGCGTGTACGGATATTCCTCGAGACAGACATAGGCCGTGACCCGGGCGCCGATGGCCCTGGCCAGTTCGATGCCGCCGTCGATCGCTTTCTTGGACAGCTCCGAACCGTCAGTGGGGAGCAGGATGTGCTTGAACATGGCCGATCTCCTTGCGATGAGTCCAAAGGCATACCCGAGGGGCACCGGAAGCGGGCGGACAACGGGCGGACAAAACCGGGCCCGCCCTGACTTCATTGTAGCCAGTGTGGCGGCTAATGCATCGGGGGCGAACCCTTGCCCGATCGTCGTGCCGGGTCAGGCACCGACCGGCTCGTCGGCGGCGGGCAGCGGCGCCTGTTCGCCCCGGCGCCAGTAGGCGGGGTTGCCGTAGGTGTTCTTCAGATGATCGATAAACAGCCGCACCCGCAACGGCAGATGCTTGCGCTGCGGAAACACCGCATGGATGCCGATCGGCGGCGCCTGGAACTCATCGAGCACCGTCACGAGGCGCCCGGTCGCGATCTCGTGGCCGACCTCCCACCACGAGCGCCACGCAAGCCCGTGTCCTTGCAGACACCAGGCATGCAGCACCGCGCCGTCGGTGCATTCCATATTGCCGCCGACCTTGACCGTGACCGGCCGCCCGTCCTGCTGGAACACCCAGCCGCGCTGCACGTTGGCGCTGGCCCCGAAGGCCAGGCAGTTGTGCGCGGCGAGTTCCTCCGGCAGCTGCGGCGTGCCGCGCCGCGCCAGATACGAGGGCGCCGCCACCACCACGCGGCGGTTCTCGGCCAGCCGGATCGACACCAGGCTCGAATCGGGCAGGTCGCCCAGGCGAATCGCGCAATCGAAGCCCTCGTTGACCAGGTCGACCACGCGGTCCGACAGGTCCAGCGTGATGGTCACGTCCGGATGCGACTCGATGAACAGCGGCACCACCGGCGCCACGTGCTTGCGGCCGAAGCCCGCCGGTGCCGTCACGCGCAGATGGCCGCTGGCCTTGACGCCGCCCGCCGACACGCTGGCCTCGGCGTTCTGCAGATCGTTCAGGATGCGCTGGCAGTCTTCCAGGAAGGCCGAGCCCTCGAAGGTCAGCGTGATCTTGCGGGTGGTGCGCACCAGCAGCTTGACGCCCAGCCGTTCCTCGAGCGCGTCGATGCGGCGGCCGATGATGGCCGGCGCGACGCCCTCGGCGGTGGCGGCCGCGGACAGGCTGCCGCGCGAGGCGACCGAGACGAAGGTCGCCAGTTGCTTGAAATGATCCACGTGTCCCCGACGGTTTGCGGCTGCCCGGACACAAAGCGATCTTGGCGATACGTGCCGGTCAGCGGATGGCAGGGTCGGAGCCGATATTGGTTTCGGATCTTCCGACGGTTCGCCAAGATTAGTAGGGCAAAAGTAAAAGATCAAGTGACCCGGGTCGGCTATGCCGCGCTGCAGCGCCTGCCTACAATGCTCGGAATTCGTGGTACGCCGGCCCTGCGCCGCGGCCGCCAACCCTGGTCCTTGCCCGCTATGAACCCGATCCGCGCCGTCGTCTTCGATGCCTATGGCACGCTGTTCGACGTGTATTCCGTCACGGCGCGCGCGGAGCAGCTGTTTCCCGGCAAGGGCGAGGCGCTGGCGCTGCTGTGGCGCGACCGCCAGATCGACTACACGCGGATCCGCACCCTGGCCGCGCCGGACGGGGCCTGGTACAAGCCGTTCTGGGCGATCACCGTCGACGCGCTGCGCTATGCGGCGCAGCGGCTGGCGCTGCGGCTCGATGCCGCGGCCGAGGCGCAGCTGCTGAAGGAGTACGCCTGCCTGTCGGCCTTTCCGGAGAACCTGGGCGCGCTGCGCCGCCTGCGCGCGGCCGGGCTGCCGCTGGGCATCCTGTCCAACGGCAATCCCGAGATGCTGGACATCTCGGTCAAGAGCGCCGGCATGCAGGGCCTGTTCGACCATGTGCTGTCGGTCGACGCGGTGCGCCAGTACAAGACCGCCCCGGCCGCCTATGCGCTCGGTCCCGCGGCCTTCGGCGTGCCGGCGCACGAGATGCTGTTTGTCTCGTCCAACGGCTGGGACGCGTGCGGCGCGACCTGGTTCGGCTACACCACGTTCTGGATCAATCGTGCCGGCCACCCGGCGGAGCGGCTCGACGCCGAGCCGAGCGGGACCGGGCACGACATGAACGACCTGCTCGATTTCGTGCGCGCACGCGGCATTGCCGTCGCGCAGGGATGAAGAGGGCAGGCATGGCACAACCCCCATCGATCACAGGAGAACATTGATGGCCATCACGTTGCCTGCGGGCATGAAGATTACCGGCGAAATCCTGCCGGCCTACGAAGATATCCTCACGCCGGAAGCGCTGGCCCTGGTGGACAAGCTGCACCGCGCCTTCGAGCCGCGCCGCCAGCAGTTGCTGGCCGCGCGCGTCGAACGCGCCAAGCGCCTGGACGCGGGCGAGCGCCCCGACTTCCTGCCGGAGACCAAGTCGATCCGCGAAGGCGACTGGAAGATCGCGCCGATCCCCAAGGCGCTGGAGTGCCGCCGCGTCGAAATCACCGGCCCGGTCGAAGCCAAGATGGTCATCAACGCGTTCAACTCGGGCGCGGACAGCTACATGACCGACTTCGAGGACTCGAACACCCCGAACTGGCACAACCAGCTGCAGGGCCAGGTCAACCTGAAGGCCGCCGTGCGCCGCACGCTGACGCTCGAGGCCAAGGGCAAGGTCTACAAGCTGAACGACAAGATCGCCACGCTGCAGGTGCGTCCGCGCGGCTGGCATCTGGACGAGAAGCACGTGACCATCGACGGCCAGCGCGTGTCGGGCGGCATCTGGGACTTCGCGCTGTTCCTGTTCCATAACGCCAAGGAGCAGATCGCGCGTGGCGCCGGTCCGTTCTTCTATCTGCCGAAGATGGAAAGCTATCTCGAGGCGCGCCTGTGGAACGACATCTTCGTGATGGCGCAGAACGAGATCGGCCTGCCGCAGGGCACCATCAAGGCGACCGTGCTGATCGAGACGATCCTGGCCGCCTTCGAGATGGAGGAGATCCTGTACGAACTGCGCGAGCACAGCGCGGGCCTGAACGCCGGCCGCTGGGACTACATCTTCTCGTGCATCAAGAAGTTCAAGACCGACAAGAACTTCTGCCTGGCCGACCGCGCCAAGGTCACGATGACCGCGCCGTTCATGCGCGCGTACGCGCTGCTGCTGCTCAAGACCTGCCACAAGCGCGGCGCGCCGGCGATCGGCGGCATGAGCGCGCTGATCCCGATCAAGAACGATCCGGAGAAGAACGAGATCGCGATGCAGGGAATCATCGGCGACAAGCGCCGCGATGCGACCGACGGCTATGACGGCGGCTGGGTGGCCCACCCGGGCCTGGTCGAGCCGGCGATGAAGGAATTCGTCGCGGTGCTGGGCGACAAGCCGAACCAGTTCGAGAAGCAGCGCCCGGACGTCAACGTGAGCGCCGCCGACCTGCTGAACTTCCAGCCCGAAACGCCGATCACCGAAGGCGGCCTGCGCATGAACATCAACGTGGGCATCCATTACCTGGGCGCCTGGCTGGCCGGCAACGGCTGCGTGCCGATCCACAACCTGATGGAAGACGCCGCCACCGCCGAGATCTCGCGTTCGCAGGTCTGGCAGTGGATCCGCTCGCCGAAGGGCGTGCTGGAAGACGGCCGCAAGGTGAACGCCGAGATGGTGCGCGCGCTGATTCCGGAAGAACTGGCCAAGGTCAAGGAAGTGGTCGGCGGCGACACGAAGACCTACGACCGCGCCGCGGAGATTTTCGAGCAGATGTCGACGTCGGAATCGTTCGCCGAATTCCTGACGCTGCCGCTGTACGAGGAGATCTGAGTGTGAGCCTCGTCCCCCGCTCGCGCGGGGACGACGGCCATCTCGATTCCAGAGCCCGAAGCCCGCATCCGCGGGCTTTTTGCTTTGCGGGATGCGGCCCCGGCGCGGGGCCTTCATAATGGCGGCTTGAGCAAGAGGGAGAATCAAGTTGCGCTTCGTGCATCTGGTAGAGATCAATGACCCCAACATGCCGGCGCTGGACCCGCTGACGGCGGACCAGGTCTGGCAGGGGCTGGTGCTGCGCGGCCAGTCGCCGGAGCTGTTCGTGCTGGGCCTGGACCGCGCCGAAATCACCGGCCGCGGCGACGACTGGATCGAGCGCGTGCTGCATTTCGGCAAGGCCGAGGTGCGCGACCGGGTCGTGTTCGAATCGCGCCGCTCGGTCCGTTACGAGACCGCCGCCACCGCCGACCATGCCGGCGGCACGCTGACGATGACCATCGAGACGCCCGGTCCGGGCGCGCTGCTGCTGCGCTTCACCTACGAGACCACGATGCCGGCGGTCGACGCCAGCGGCGACGACCGCTACGCCGAGATCGTCAAGTCGGCCTATCACGAGGCCGATCTCGATACGGTCCGCAAGATCCGCGAACTGGCC
>NZ_JCBAJO010000201.1:0-8692 GCF_059772245.1 Cupriavidus sp. R6-3 | reverse complement strand
GCGCGCTCTCGGACAGAATGCCGTAGAGCTTTGCGATGCCGGGATACCGCTTGTCGCACTTTTCAAGCACCGTCATGATGTTGACGGACTGATGTTCCGTCGATCCGTCCCGCGAGCCGAGCAACAGCGTGGCCGTCTTGTCACTGAAGGCGTGAAAGCTCAGCTTGCCATCTAGCACCTGTTGCATGAGTTTGTTGAGGTAGATCAACGTGGCCAATGACTCAAATCCGCTTCGTAGCAGAATGCGCGCACCCAAGCCATGCCCTTGTTGATGCAGCGCGTAGGACGGAGTCATCAGATCATTGAGACGCCAAAACACCGCCTCGCGCAACATCCAGACCCGAAAGGTCGCTCTCCATTTGTATGCGACAGGGTTGCGGGATAGTAGACCGCCAACCGGAATGCTGGATAGAAGCGAATGCTTCCAGTTAGCGAGGTACTGTTCGACGCCGTTCATAGTGGCCCCTGTGATTGGCCTTCCAGATAGGAAGCCGAAGCGCCATCCTACCGCACAAAAGAAATGCGCTCCTGTTTGGAAGCGCATGCGGGTGCTGCCGGGTGCTTGACTTACTTGGCGGCAGCGCGCGTCAACCCCATGAATTTCCTCCAGCCATACAGTTCGATAAGGGCATTGTTCTCGTTCCATCCCCTTTCAGCGGCGACAGGCTTTAGCTCTTTCGGCTGCATGTTGCCGTGCTGGTCAAGGTATTCCCACACGGCAGCACACGCGCCACCAGTGCGCGGGCGCTTGACCCCGTTGCGCTCCTCTCGCTGTGGGGCGGCAGGGGCCGCTACAGGCCGCTTTTTGGCAGTGGCCGCCGTTGCGGTACGGGCAGTGCTCGCGCTGGCGCCACGCGGCCCGCTTGCCGGTGTGGGCACCACACCAGCCTTGTCGACCGCGGGTGCCACCTTCTGCTTCCAGCCGAAGCGCACGCCTCCGTCATTCTTGTAAACGGTGATCTGCACCGACTCCGAAGGAACGCCTGCGGCGATGGCGGCACGCTTGGCGTTCTCGCGCTTCGTGTCCCGTCTTGAAAGGGGAATAAGGCAGCCGACCATAACGACCCTGATCGGTATTGGTCAAGCGTTGGGGATTCCCGCTGCGGAGTTGGTGCGGGAGACAGAGAAGGAATACCTGCGACGGGGTAAGTAGTGTTGACGGCTGCGCGGCGCTAGCGGGCGGCTGGGGCCGCGATCACCACAGGGCCGCCGCCAGGGGGGGCGGCGCGCGGCGGCTTGTACGTTCCAATGCTACCGAATCTTAAACTTGGCTGGCTTCGGGTCTCTCGCCTGGTATTTGCCTATCACATTCACACCATCTTTCTTATAGGCGTCGATCCACAACTCGACCATCGCGTCGCATTTGCCACGGACGATGTCTTTCAAGCTGTCGCCCATATATGCACAGCCAGCGATGACTGAGGTTGACAGGTCCTCATCAGGATTCCAGATCGCGATGCAATGGCCGTCTTCAACTTGACTATGTGCATTGCCGACCACGAGGAGGGGCTTCTCTTCCCCGTCCACCTTCGCAGTGATCAACAGCCGGAAAGTGCCGCCGTGGTCAGCACTCCCACGCAATACAGCATTGAACAAGCTAGCCGTGATGCCTTTGATTTGATCGAGCATGGGACAATCACCTTGACGTTATGAGAGCTCAAACGAACAGTACGGCCTAGCCGTAGATTCGCTCGTAGGTTTCACGGGCGTATTCGAGCATGGCCACATTGTTCTCTTTGAGGTTCTTGCGAATGTCTTCTGGCTCAATAGCCATCATGTCCTTCAGGAGCTGCAGAATTTCCGGGTGTTCCCAGTTCCATGTTGGCGAGCCGATGACGGTCATGAAAGCTTCGAGCCTGTCGAAATGCCATGTCAGCATGGCGATTGCGTTCTGGCACTTCGCGTAACCATCGAACTTGAAGACTTGTCCCTTCGTTGCTAGGGATCTGAGCTTAATTGCTGACGGCTGAACGGCTTCTAGCACCTCCAGCAAACGCTTAGCGTCGCGCTCACCATTCTTCTGGATATAGGCAATTGCGCCCTTGACCGCATTGTCTGCCGGCTCGCCGCTTTCCCACGTCGGCACGTGGCTTTCCATTCCGATTTTTGCCATCTCCAACAGCGTGATGGGCTTTGGTACTTCTGTGAGGTAGGTGTGGGTAGCTTCGATAAGGGCATCAAGGAATTCCGCTTCCCTCTTGGCCTTATCCTGTCGCTGCCAGTTCTTCAACGCAATGAACGCGATGATGGCCGTTGCCACAGGGGCAAACGCCTTAATGACCTCAAGCCAACTGATGCTAGTGATCGCGTCAAAGGACCAGACAAGGGCGTCGCACATCCGCATTCTTCGTTTGTGTTGGCGGAAGCGGTGGGATTCGAACCCACGAACGGGTTACCCCGTTGCTAGTTTTCAAGACTAGTGCCTTCAACCGCTCGGCCACGCTTCCGTTTTGTGATGCGCTAGGAATCCGCTAAACAGTGCCTGTGGTAAGCACCGCGCTGAGCCTAGTAACCCATTGTTTTTGTTGCCCTTTCTTCCCCGTGCTGGCGTCAAGGCCGCCAGTTTTCAAGACTGTTGCCTTAAACCACTCGGTTACGTCTCCAGTCCCCTTGATGGCCGGCCTTGCGACCGGCCGCGCATTATAGCAAGGCGGGTTGGGCCCGGGAAACGGGGCGGCAAACGGGCCGCGGAAAGGCCGCGGAAAGGCCGCGGAAACGGGCAGGGAAACGCCTCGTTACACATCTTGCACCGCGGGAAGACAAGAAACGCGGGCTGTCGGCGTCCGTCCGACATCGCGGAACCTTGTCTGGATGTATATCTCCTAGGGCAGGAGGGAGCGGCGCCGCGCCGCATCCCGTCTCTTCTCGTCCCAGTCAGGAGAACATTAAATGAATGGCAAGACTTTGTTGGGCACCGCTGCGCTGGCCGCGGCAATCGGCACCGCCGGCTGCGCGGCGCCCGGTGGCGGTTATGGCTACGGTGCCCCCAATGCCGGCTACCAGACCGGCCAGGGGGCCTACCAGGCGCCCGCGGGCTCGGTGTTCTACGGCCGCGTCGAAGCGATCGAGCCGATCCAGCAACCGCGCGGCGCCAGCTCGGGTCTGCTCGGCACGGTGATCGGCGGCCTCGCCGGCGGCCTGCTCGGCCACCAGATCGGTGGCGGCCGCGGCCAGACCATCGCGACCATCGGCGGTGCGGTGGCGGGCGGCGTGGCCGGCAACCAGATCGAACAGCGCGCCACCGGCGGCATGGAAACCGTCTATCGCGTGCACGTGCGCCTGGACGATGGCCGCATGGCCACCGTGACGCAGCGCCAGGCCAACAATCTGCAGGTCGGCCAGCGCGTGCAGGTCGCCAACGACATGGCGTCGCCGATCTGACGCAGACGCGATGTCCCTCGCTGCGATGGCAGCGTGAGATGGAAAAAGGCCGCAAGTCTGAACTGCGGCCTTTTTCTTTGGTGCGGCGGGTTCGGCCGCTGCGCCTCACGACTTCAGGAAGATCTCCTGCAGGTCGTTCAGGAAGCGCCGGCCCAGCTCGGTCGGGCGGATCACGGTCGGGTCCGGGTCCAGCAGGCCCTTGTCCGTCGCCAGCGCCAGCTCGCGCCGGATCGCATGCAGCGGCAGGCCGGTGTGGTCGTGGAACAGGCTCGCCGGCACGCCGTCGGTCAGCCGCAGCGCGTTCAGCATGAACTCGAACGGCAGCTCGGTCGCATCGACGTCGCGCGCCTCCTGTACCGCGCTGCCGGCCATCGCCTGCGCCATATAGGTGGCCGGATGCTTGTAGCGCATCTGGCGCAGCACGCGATGCGGGAACGACAGCTTGCCGTGCGCGCCCGCGCCGATGCCGAGGTAGTCGCCGAAGCGCCAGTAGTTCAGGTTGTGGCGCGCCTCGCGATGCGGCTGCGCATAGGCCGAGGTCTCGTAATGGCGATACCCGGCCTCGGCGGTGCGCGCCTCGATCCAGTCCTGCATCTCGTAGGCGGTGTCGTCGTCGGGCAGCGCCGGCGGAAAGCGCGCGAACAGCGTGTTCGGCTCCAGCGTCAGGTGGTACAGCGACAGGTGCGAGGTGCGGTACGACAGCGCCGTCTCGACGTCCTGCCGGCACTGCGCCAGCGTCTGTTGGGGCAGCGCATACATCAGGTCCAGATTGACGTTGTCGAAGTGGCGCAGCGCGATGTCGATCGCGGCCCGGGCCTCGGCGCCGCCGTGGATGCGGCCCAGCGCCTGCAGGTGTTCGTCGTCGAAGCTCTGGATGCCGATCGACAGCCGGTTGATGCCGCTGGCGCGATAGCTGGCGAAGCGTTCGGCTTCGAAGGTGCCGGGGTTGGCCTCCATCGTGATCTCGGCATCGGCGTCCAGCGGCAGCAGCGCGCGGATGTCGGACAGCAGACGGTCCATGCCGGCGGCCGACAGCAGGCTCGGCGTGCCGCCGCCGATGAAGACCGTATGCACGGGGCGTCCCCAAACCAGCGGCAGCGACTGCTCGAGGTCCGCGCGCAGCGCGTCCAGGTATGCGGCCTCGGGAATCTCGCTGCCGTCGGGCGCCGCGTGCGAATTGAAGTCGCAGTACGGGCATTTGCGCACGCACCAGGGCACATGCACAAACAGCGACAGCGGCGGCGAGGCCGGCAGCGAGATCTGCCCCGGCTTGAGCCACAGGCCGACGCTGTCGCCGCCCGATGCAGCAGGGGCGGGCGCGGCGGCGCCGGAAGCCGGGACGGGAACGATCGGAATCATGGCTGGCCGTGGGCGGCGGTGGGGGCGGTGGGGGCGGCCGCATCCCGGCGCAGCCGCTCGCACAGCGCCTGCAATGCCAGCGCACGATGGCTGACGCGGTTCTTCTCTTCGGCCGACAGCTCGGCGGCGGTCTTGCCCAGCGCCGGCAGCAGGAAGTACGGGTCGTAGCCGAAGCCGCCGTCGCCGCGCGGGGTGTCGACGACCTCGCCGTCCCAGCGGCCCTCCGCGATGATCGGGCACGGATCGTCGGCATGGCGCACCAGCACCAGCACGCAGTAGTAGTGGGCGCGGCGGTTGGTCTGGCCCGCCAGTTCGGCGATCAGATGCGCGTTGTTGGCGGCGTCGCTCTTCTCCTTGCCGGCCAGCTGCGCGTAGCGCGCCGAATAGACGCCGGGCGCGCCGCCCAGCGCATCGACGCTGATGCCGGAGTCGTCGGCCAGCGCCGGCAGGCCCGACAGGCGGCTGGCATGGCGCGCCTTGGCCAGCGCGTTCTCGACGAAGGTCACGTGCGGTTCCTCGGCCTCGGGGATGCCCAGCTCTCGCTGCGGCACCACGTCGAAGCCCAGCGGTGCCAGCAGCGCGCCGAACTCGCGCAGCTTGCCCGCGTTGTTCGAGGCCAGCACCAGGCGTTGCGGCGCGCGCATCGCGATGCCCGTCGTCATGCCCGCGTTCATGTCCGCCGTCATGCCAGATCCAGCGCCTGGCGCTGCATCGTGACCAGCTGGGCGATGCCGCGCTCGGCCAGCTGCGTCATCGCGTCGAGCTGCGCGCGCGAGAACGGTACGCCCTCGGCGGTGCCCTGGACCTCGACGAAGCCGCCGCTGCCCGTCATCACCACGTTCATGTCGGTGTCGCAGGCGCTGTCCTCGGCGTAGTCGAGGTCGAGCACCGGCACGCCGTCGACCATGCCGACCGATACCGCGGCGACGAAGTCGCGGATCGGGCTTGCGGTAATCAGGCCGTCGCGCAGCATCACCGAGACGGCGTCGTGCGCGGCGACGAAGGCGCCGGTGATCGCGGCGGTGCGGGTGCCGCCATCGGCCTGCAGCACGTCGCAGTCGAGCTGCAGCGTGTATTCGCCGAGATTGGACAGATCGAACACGGAGCGCAGCGCGCGGCCGATCAGACGCTGGATCTCCTGCGTGCGCCCCGACTGCTTGCCGCGCGCGGCCTCGCGGTCCGAGCGGGTATGGGTGGCGCGCGGCAGCATGCCGTATTCGGCCGTCACCCAGCCTTCGCCGCTGCCCTTCTTGTGGGGCGGCACCTTGGCCAGCACGCTGGCGGTGCACAGCACCTTGGTGTCGCCGAAGGCGGTCAGCACCGCACCTTCGGCGTGCCGGGTGTAATGGCGGGTCAGGGTGATCGGGCGCAGCGCATCGGCCGCGCGTCCACTGGGTCGCATGGAGGCTCTCTTGGAAGGGAAATCGGGGAACAGGCGCGATTTTAACGCCGGGCGGCGCGGGACGCTGGCGGGGAGGGCGGCGCGCGGGCGGTCGGACGCCAGGATGGGGTCCGGCGATGGAGCCGGCCACGGAGCCCGCGATGGGCGGGTATGGGCCTGGCATGGGTCCGCGTGGCTGCGCCATGGGTCCGCATGGGCCGGACCGCGCCCCCGCGGGGCCCGCGGGGCAAAGTTCTTTACAATACAGTGTTCATTACAGTGTTGGTCAGCCCACCTGCCGGGCCGGCCGCGATCGCCGCGCCGTGCGGTCCTCGCCGCCAGCCCCTTCAAGAGACGAATCCATGATCCATAGCATGACCGGATATGGCCTGGCGACGCGCCAGGCACCGCTGACCGACGCGCATGGCGCGCCCAGCGGCAGGACCGCCGCCGTGTCGGTCGAATTCCGCACCGTCAATTCGCGCTTCCTCGATCTGCTGTTCCGCGCGCCGGAAGAATGCCGCGCCTTCGAGCCGGCCCTGCGCGAGATGCTGATGGCCAAGTTGTCGCGCGGCAAGCTCGAGTGCCGCATCAACCTGCAGCGCACCGACGCGGGCGGCGCGGCGCTGGCGCTCAATACCGGGCTGCTGGCGCAGCTGCGCGAGCTCGAGGCCACCGTCGCGCAGACCTTCGACCAGGCCGGCACGCTGCGCATGGGCGAGATCCTGCGCTGGCCCGGCGTGCTGATCGAGCCCGAGCTGTCGCAGGACGCGCTGCGCGAAGCGGTGCTCGGCGCCGCCAAGGACGCGCTGGCGCAGCTGCTCGAAGCGCGCCGCCGCGAGGGCGATGCGCTCAAGGCCACGCTGGTGGACCGCATCGACGCGATGCTGGCGATCGTGCAGCGCCTGGCGCCCGCGGTGCCGGACCTGATCGCGCAGCATCAGGAAAAACTGACCGAGCGCCTGCAGGAGGCCTTCAACCTGGTCGCGCCGAACGGCATGCCGTCGATGTCGCGCGACGAGATCGGCGAGCGCATCCGCCAGGAGGCGACCGTCTACGGCATCCGCATCGATATCGCCGAGGAGCTGTCCCGGCTCGAGGCGCATCTGAACGAGACCCGGCATATCCTCGACAAGGGCGGCCAGGTCGGCAAGCGGCTCGACTTCATGATGCAGGAGCTGAACCGCGAGGCCAACACGCTGGGCTCGAAGGCCGCGGCCAAGGAGCTCGCCGATGCCTCGATGGAGCTCAAGCTGCTGATCGAGCAGATGCGCGAACAGATTCAAAATCTCGAATGACCAACATGAGCGACCCGACTCAGTCCCATCCTTCGTCCCAGTCTTCGCCCAACGCGCAGTCCAGCGCGCCGGCGCAATCGTCCGCGCAGGCGTCCGCGCAACCGGTGGCGCAAGCGCATACCGCGATCGACACCGTCTACCCCGGCAACCTCTTCATGGTGGTGGCCCCGTCGGGGGCGGGCAAGTCCACGCTGGTCAACGCGCTGCTGGCGCAGGACCCGTCGATCCGCCTGTCGATCTCGCACACCACGCGGCCGCCGCGTCCGGGCGAGCAGGATGGACGCGAGTACCACTTCACCACGATCGAGGCCTTCCGCGAGGCGCGCGATCGCGGCGAGTTCCTTGAATGGGCCGAGGTCCACGGCAACTACTACGCGACCTCGCGCGTCTGGATCGAGCAGCAGATGGCGCACGGCCACGACGTGCTGCTGGAGATCGACTGGCAGGGCGCGCAGCAGGTGCACAAGCGCTTCTCCAACGCGGTCGAGGTCTTCATCCTGCCGCCGTCGCTGACCGCGCTCGAGGAGCGCCTGCGCAAGCGCGGGCAGGACGAGCCCAACGTGATCGTGCGGCGCCTGCTGGCGGCCGGCAGCGAGATGGCGCATGCCTCCGAAGCCGACTACGTGATCATCAACGACGTGTTCGAGGAAGCGCTGGAAAAGCTGCGCTGCGTGGTGCGTGCCACGCGCCTGCGTTTCTCGTCGCAGAAGGCCCGGCACGCCGATCTGTTCATCGAACTCGGCATCCACTGAAACGCGAGGCCGCGGGGCCGCGGGCCACCTGCGGTAAAATGGCGGCCATCGCATAGGTTCTGTCTCAAGGTAGATTTGATATGGCGCGTATTACCGTCGAAGATTGTCTGAAACACATCCCGAACCGCTTCGAGCTCGCGCTCGCGGCGACCTACCGCGCGCGCCAGCTGGTGCAGGGGCACACGCCGAAGGTCGAGGCCAAGGACAAGCCGACCGTGGTGGCACTGCGCGAGATCGCGTCGGGCCAGGTCGGCATCGAAATGCTGAAGAAGGTGCCGACCTGATTTACGGCTGGCGGCCCGGTCTTTCAACGGCATTGCGAACTCCTCTGGAATCCCGCCCGATCGTCGCTCTGGTCGACCGGATTGCCCTGATCGCACTCGTTGCCCACGTCTGAACCACAGGCCGCCATCATGCCCTCGTCGCCGCGCTCTTCCTCGCGATCGTCGCCCAAACCGGGCAGCACGGGGGAGACGCGCGCCGCGGCGCGCACCGGCGCGCCCAACATGCCCGATCCCCTG
>NZ_JCBAJO010000200.1:0-8709 GCF_059772245.1 Cupriavidus sp. R6-3 | reverse complement strand
CTCGCTCGGCGACAGGCCGACGCTGCCGACCGCCAGCGACAGCAGGAACACCGCCACGGCGGCACCGGCCAGCAGCGCGCACACGGCCAGCGCGCGCCGCATCTCAGCGGCGCCGCGCATCGAACTGCCTGCCGTCGTGCCCGCCGACGCCGCGGTCCGCATCATGGTCCCTGGTTCCGGCGATGCCGCTTAGCGCTGGCGCCAGCCGAGCGTGATGAAGCCTGCCCGGCCCTGCGTGTTGTAGGGATAGGCCAGCTGGTAGTCCTTGTCGAACAGATTCTCGACGCGGGCGGCGATGAACCATTGCTTGTCGATGTTGTAGCGCGCGTTGAGGTTGACGATACCGTATCCGCCCAGCGTGCGCGAGCCGCTGTCCCGGCGCGACGACGACACGATCCACTGTCCGCCGAAGCGCCAGTTGCCGATATCGCGGCCCAGGTCCAGCGCCGCATGCCGGCGCGCGCGGCGCATCAGCTGCGTGCCGGTCTGCTCGTCGACCGGATTCTGCATCGTGACGCTGGCGGTCACGTCGGTGCCGAGCAGGCGCGCGCGCCATGACGCCTCGACGCCCTCGACCTTGGCGCTGCTGACGTTCTGCGCCAGGAACATGCCATTGGGCTGCAGCGCGGACGTGATCAGGTTGTCGTATTGCGTGCGGAAGGCCGTCACGCGCAGCAGGCCGGCGCCCTTGCTGTCGTACTGCGCGCCGATCTCGACCGAGCGCGCCCGCTCCGGCTGCAGGTTCGGCTGGCCATAGTTCGGGTAGTACAGCTCGTTGAAGGTCGGCGCACGGAACGCGTTGCTCGCGTTCGCAAGCAGCTTGAACTGCTCGGTCACGTAGTAGCCGTAGCCGGCGAAATAGCTGCCCTTGTCGCCGAAGTCCGAATAGTGGTCGTTGCGCAGGTTCAGCTGCAGCTGGTGCTTGCCGATGCGGCCGTCGTAGCCGCCGAACACCGACACCACGTTGCGGCTCGGCGCGGCGTACGAGTTCGAGTCGAACTGCTGCTGCAGATATTCGGTGCCGAACATCAGCTGATGGCCCTTGGCCAGCGCGTATTCGTTCTGCCAGGTGAACTGGCGCGTGCGGGTCTTGAAGCGGCTGTCGAACACGCCGTTGAGCGTGTTGTCGCTGTCATCCTCGCTTTGCGCGACCTTGAAGCGCGTGGTCCAGTCCGGAGCCAGCTTCCCGTTGACGAAGGCCGACAGCGTATAGAGCTCGCTGTCGCTGCGCCAGTCGTCGGTGGGCCGCCCGAAGGTGCTGTCGTACGACAGCTTGCTCTTGCTGTAGTAGGCCGCGACGCCCGCCTCCCAGTCCGCGCTGAAGCGATGCTTGATCTGGCCCGATACGCTCTTGTTCTCGTACGGGTTGTCGTTCGGATTGGCGCGCGGCTGCAGGCGCGTGTTCACCGCGGAGAAGCCGTCGGTCTTGAAAATCGAGCCGGTCAGGTTGAACGAGGTGTCGCCGACCTGGCCGCCGTACCCCACCGTCGCGCGGCGCGTATTGTCGCTGCCGTATTCGACCTGGGCGTTGGCCGCGGGCGGCTTGCCGGCGCCGCTCTTGGTGAAGATCTGCACCACGCCGCCGATCGCGTCGGAGCCGTACAGCGCCGAGACGTTGCCGCGCACCACCTCGATCCGGTCGATCTCGTCGGGCAGGATGTTGGCCAGTTGCGCGGTGCCGCTGCTGGCCGAGGCGATGCGCACGCCGTCGATCAGGATCAGCGTCTGGTTCGAATTGGCGCCCCGCATGAACAGCGTCGTGTTGGCGCCCATGCCGCCGGTGGCGGCCAGTTCCAGGCCGGCCTGCGTGCGCAGCAGCGAACGCAGGTCGGGCGCCTGGCTGTTGGCGATCTCCTGCTGCGTGATCACGGTGGTATGGGGCAGCGCCTCGTCCAGCGGCTGCGCGGTGCGCGTGGCGCTGACGACGACCGGCGCCAGCGTGGTGTCCGCCGACGGCGCGGGCTGCTGCGCCAGCGCGGGCCATGCGCACAGCGTGGCGGCGGACAACAGCGCGGCCTGCGCGGGCGAGCCGGGGGCGGCCCGCGCAATATCGCCGGCAAGATTGCGGGCAATATCGGCGGCAGGACTGCGGGCAATATCCCCGACAAGACGGCGGACGATGGCATGGGCGCGGACGCGCGCAGCGGGGCGCGGGACTGGCAGTGCCAGGCGACGCGACCTCGAAGACGATGACAGCATGGTGCTCGAGCGGAAGTGATAGCCTGGCCCGTTCCCCCGCGGACCGTCTGGCGGTGAGGCTGCGCGAGCGCGATGGCGACCGGCATGCCCGCATCCAGGCCGGTATCCGGGCTGGCGATCGGCACCGCCCGCCTTCCCGGACCATCGGTCCAGTGGCATGTGGGGCGGTGAGGCGAAGCCGGCGGGCGTGGAGCCGATCGTGCCGATCGGCTCGGGGCGCGGCGGCGATCGCAATCGCTTACCGTTGCGGGGGCAGCACAGGTTGGCCCGGCATAGCGCGGCGGCGTGGCGGACACCCTGTTTCCCGTTTAACTGCAATCCGATGGGGACCGGATCGCGAGCACCTGAAAACGCGCGTGAGTGTAGGCAGTTTGGCGGCCCCCGTCAAATTGGCGGCGCCCTCGGCCCATTGCGCTGCAGCGTGCCCCTGGGGTGCGCTCATTGAGGCCATTGGCCGACGATCGATGCAACTTCGAGGGGAATGCACGGTCACAATCGCTTCCCGCAGTGATGACGCGGACCATGCATCGGCTAGAATCCCGTTACCTGACACCCTGAGAACACGACAGGCCCATGCTGACCGAACTCGAACAACTGGCCGCCAAGATCGGCCGCGTGCTGCACCACGCGGACACGCTGGCGGCAGAAAACCAGCGGCTGCGCGAGGAGATCGAACGCCTGCAGGCGGAGGCCGCGCAGCTGCGCAGCGATCGCGAGGCGATGGCCGCCGATCGCGAACTGCTGAACATCAAGATCGAGGAAGCGCAATTGCGCATCCAGTCGATCCTGGACAAGCTGCCCACGGCCACCGATGCGCGCCAGCTGGATCTGCTCGAGGAAGGGGAGCTTCCCGCCGAGCGCATTCAGGGCGAGCCGCGCGGCGCCCAGCCTTCCGGAGAACACGCATGAGCGGCAACAAGCAAGTCGAAGTCCATATCGCGGGGCAGCCCTACCGCTTCGCGATCGCCCCCGAGAACGAGGCCGCGCTGCTCGAAGCGGTGGCCCTGGTCGACGACCAGATGACGCGCATCAAGTCCGGCGCCTCGACCAAGGGCGTCGAACGGGTCGCGGTGATGGCCGCGATCAGCATCGCCTCGGATCTGCTCGCGCTCAAGCGCAAGCAGCAGGAGGACGGCGCGATTCCGGTGGACGCCGTGCGCGCCCGCATCCGCGAGCTGAACGAGCGCGCCGACGAGGCGCTGCGCCAGTACGCGCATGTCGGCACCAGCATGGGCGGCGGCAGTGTGGGCCATACCCATACCGGCCCTGCCCATACCGTTTCGCCGGCGCAATCCTGACCCCTTGAATTGCACGCAGGGGCCCGCATATGGGCCCTTGTGCAAGGCCCTTCACCATAGCGATATAGGGCAAATGGACCGGATATGAAGGGCATGTGAAGACCGTGCCGCGGCTGCTACGCAAAATGTAACGACAAGCCAAGACGCGCTTGGTATGCGAGAAAGCCCGGTGTATAGTGGAGCCACTGCACGGGGGTACCAAGGTGCAGAAACATGGTCGGGTTATCGCGCCCGGCCGCCGTTTTCCTCCCATCCCAGTTTGAAACGGCAAACGTCTGACCTCCCCCGGACTTCGATGTCCGGGCCCAATTGGATAGTCAGACGTTTGACAGTTTCCCTGCCTGGTTCGCGAAGGTCATAAACTCCTTGAACCGATATGCATTGCATGGTGCGGGATGATGCCGTGTGGGCGAGCGCGTCACAGTGTTCATAGCGTAGGTCTCGAACCTGGGCTCCCTGAATAGGTGATGTACCCGAAATACGGCTTCCGCAGCCACACTGAACCTCACTTGGGTTCAGGATGCCGACCCAACGGCCGAGGCGGGGACCCTACAGCAAGAGGCGATGGTCTTTGGACCATCGCCTCTTTTTTTGCCGGTGTTTTTGCCCGCGTTTTTTCCCCGCATTTCCCCGCATTTCCCCCCATTTCTGCCGCGCAGCCGCAGAGCTCCGTTGCCGGCGCAGTCCCCTGCCCTGTTGCGCGCGTTTATGCCTACGATGCCAATGCGGGCGACGAAGGCGCTTTCACGGTATGCTTGCCGCGTCGCGCCGCCGCTGCAAGGCCCTTGCCGCGTCTTCGCGATGCCGTTCCGACCATCCACGACGTGCGAGCATGAGTCCCTCCGACAAGAAGGCGGCCACCGAGTCCGCCGCAAAATCGGCTGCAAAGTCGGCTGC
This sequence comes from Cupriavidus sp. R6-3, assembly GCF_059772245.1. Classification (NCBI taxonomy): domain Bacteria; kingdom Pseudomonadati; phylum Pseudomonadota; class Betaproteobacteria; order Burkholderiales; family Burkholderiaceae; genus Cupriavidus; species Cupriavidus sp. R6-3. The sequence goes on along the minus strand of NZ_JCBAJO010000200.1, from coordinate 4,315 downwards.
AAAGTCGGCTGCAAAGTCGGCTGCTGAATCGGCTGCTGAATCGGCTGCCAAATCGGCCCCAAGGTCCGCAACGAAGGCCGCCGACAAGCCGGCCGCGGGTGCGTCCCGCGCGCGCCAGTACTGGCTGATGAAGTCCGAGCCCGACGAGGCCAGCATCGATACGCTGGCCGAGCAGGGACGGCTGCCCTGGACCGGCGTGCGCAACTACCAGGCGCGCAATTTCATGCGCGACGCGATGCGCATCGGCGACGGCGTGCTGTTCTACCACTCGTCGTGCCCACAGCCCGGCATCGCGGGATTGGCCGAGGTCTGCTCGACGCCCTACCCCGATCCCACCCAGTTCGATCCCCACAGCAAGTACCACGACCCGGCCTCGAAGCCGGAGCATCCCCGCTGGGAGCTGGTCGACGTCAAGTTCGTCGACAAGTGCGAGCTGATCTCGCTGGCGCAATTGCGCGAGCATGAAGAGCTGGCCGACATGATCGTGCTGCGCCGGGGCAACCGGCTGTCGATCACGCCGGTCACGCCGCAGGAATGGCAGTTCATCACCACGCGGCTGATGGGACGCCGCTGAACCGCGTGCGATGCGCGTGGGCGGTACATCCACCGCCCGCGAGATAACCATAACGAAAAACATCACGAAGCGATCCACGCATGACTCTCTCCCTGATTCCCGCGCTGCTGCTGCTCGGCGCGTTCACCGGCTTCTGCGCCGGCCTGCTCGGCGTCGGCGGCGGCATGATGATGGTGCCGTTCCTGACGCTGACCTTCAGCTGGCTGGCCTTTCCCGAAGAAGCGATCGTCCACATGGCGATCGCCACCTCGATGTCCACCATCCTGTTCACCTCGCTGTCGTCGGTGCGCGCCCACCACAAGCAGGGCGCGGTGCGCTGGAAGATCGTATTGGCGCTGGCGCCGGGCATCCTGCTGGGCGGCATGATCGGCGGCGGCAAGGTGTTCGCCGCGCTGAAGACCGGCTGGCTGTCGCTGCTGTTTGCGTTGTTCGTCGGCTTCTCGGCCTCGCAGATGCTGCGCAATCGCAAGCCGTCGGCGACCCGGCAGCTCCCTGGCTTCCCCGGCATGTTCGGCGCGGGTTCGGCAATCGGCTTCCTGTCCAGCCTGGTCGGCGCCGGCGGCGGCTTTGTCTCGGTGCCGTTCATGACCTGGTGCAACGTGCCGATCCACCACGCGGTGGCCACGTCGGCCGCGCTGGGCTTCCCGATCGCCGCGGCCAGCGTGATCGGCTATGTCTGGAGCGGCTACCAGATGACCGGCCTGCCGGCCGGTTCGCTCGGCTATGTCTATCTGCCCGCGCTGGCCGTGATCGCGATCGCCAGCGTGCTGACCGCGCCGCTGGGCGCGCGCACCGCGCACCGGATGGAGGTGCGCAAGCTCAAGCGCATCTTCGCCGGCATGCTGTTCTGCCTGGCCACCTACATGCTGTGGAAGGCCTGGCAGACGTTCTGAGCAAGCTGGTCAGGGCGTGAAGTCCGCGCCGGTCCGCGCCGGTCCGCGTCGGTCCGCGTCGGTCCGCGTCGGTCCGCGTCGGTCCGCGTCGGTCCGCGTTGGCCCGTGTCGGCCACGTTCGCCCGCGTCGGCCCGCGTCGGCCCGGTAATACGCCGATACAAGCGCCCGGCTACGCAAGGGAACCCGGCGCTGCCAGTGACCGTCTGATCACCATCACATTGTCATGGAGAACTCGATGAAGCAATTGCTCGCCGCTACCCTGCTCGGTACCACCGCACTGGCCGCCTCCGCACAGGGCGGACCGACGCCGCCCGAGGGATGGCAGCCGCCCGCGGGCGTGCTGTCGCTGTCGGCCGAGGCCGCGGCGGAAGTGCCGACCGACGTGGTGCGCGTGACGCTGGCCGCGGAGCAGGAAGGCGCCGAGCCGGCCGCTATCTCGTCGGCGCTGTCGGCCAAGGCGCAGCAGGTGATCGCGCGCGCCAAGCGCGAATCCGGCATCCAGGCGGAATCGGGCGGCTTCACGATCTATCCGAGCACCGACCGCAACGGCCGCATCAGCACCTGGCGCGGACGCGCCGAGGTCATCCTGCAGTCGCGCGATTTCAGCGCGGCCTCGAAGCTCGCCGGCGAGCTGGCCAGCCAGATGCAGGTGCAGAACATCAGCTTCTCGCTGTCGCGCGAGGCGCGACTCGCGGCCGAGAGCAAGCTGACCGAGCAGGCGGTCGCCGCGTTCCGCGACAAGGCGCAGACCACGACCAAGCTGTTCGGCTACGGCAGCTACACGATCCGCAGCGTGCAGGTCGGCGAGGCCGGCACCGTGACGCCGATGCCGCGCATGTACGCCAAGGCCGCGATGGCCGCGGAGGCGGCGCCGGTGCCGATGGAGGGCGGCAAGGCCCAGGTCACCGTGACGGTGAACGGCTCGGTGCAGATGCTGAAGTAAGGCGCGGCAGGCCCTGCGCTGCCTGATGCGTACTCCCTCTCCCCTGTGAGGGGAGAGGGTCGGGGAGAGGGAGGTGGTTTCAAACGGCGCGCGGCGCAACGACCAGCGCGTGCCCTCCCCCCGCTCCTCTCCCACGCGCGGGAGAGGGGCGCCAGACTCCCCCAGACCCAATCACCCGCTGAACCGCTCTCGCAGCAGGTTCTTCTGCACCTTGCCCATCGTATTGCGCGGCAATTCGCTGACCAGGTGAATCCGCTTGGGCACCTTGAAGTTGGCGATGCGGTGCTTCAGCGTGCCGATCATCGCCTGCTCGTTCAGCTCCGCCCCGGGCTTGCCGACCACCACGGCCACCACGGCCTCGCCGAAATCCGGATGCGGCACGCCGATCACCGCGCTCTCCTGCACCCCCGGCATCTCGTCGAGGAAGCTCTCGATCTCCTTCGGATAGACGTTGTAGCCGCCGGAGATGATCAGGTCCTTGCTGCGGCCGACGATGGTCAGGTAGTCGTCCGGCACCTTGCGCTCCCCGGACATGCCGACGATGGCGCCGCCGAAGCGTCCCATGTCGCCGGTCTTGAACCAGCCGTCCGCCGTGAATTCCTCGCGGGTCTTCTCCGGCATGCGCCAGTAGCCCTTGAACACATTGGGACCCTTGACCTCGACCGCGCCGATTTCGCCGGCGGGGCAAGGCTTGCCCTCGCCATCGACCACGCGCACCGACACGCCCGGCAGCGGACGGCCCACGGTGCCGCCGATCCGTTCGCCCTCGCTGGCGTCATAGGGATTCGACACCAGCATCACCGTCTCGCTCATGCCATAGCGCTCGAGGATCGTATGGCCGGTGCGCTCGCGGAACGCCTCGAAGGTCTCCAGCAGCAGCGGCGCCGAGCCCGACACGAACAGGCGCATGCGGCGGCAGGTGTCCTCGTCGAAGCGCTGGTCCTGCAGCATCCGCACGTAGTAGGTCGGCACGCCCATCATCACGGTCGAGCGCGGCAGGAAGCGCAGCACCTGCTCCATGTCGAACTTCGGCGCCCAGATCATCTTGGCGCCCGCCAGCAGCGCGCCATGCGAGGCGACGAACAGCCCGTGCACATGGAAGATCGGCAGCATGTGCAGCAGCACGTCGTCGCTGCGCCAGCCCCAGGCCTTGTGCAGCGTCTCCGCGTTCGACGACAGGTTGCGATGGGTCAGCATCGCGCCCTTGCTGCGGCCCGTGGTGCCCGAGGTATAGAGGATCGCCGCCAGATCGTCGGGCTCGCGCTGCACCGTGTCGAAGCGGTCCGGCTGCGCCGCGGCGCGCGCCAGCAGCGTGCCGCCACGGTCGTCGTCGAGCGTAAACACATGGCCGGTGCCGTGGCGGAACGCCAGCTTCGACACCCAGCCGAAATTGGCGCTGCTGCAGACCACCACGGCGGGCTCGGCATTGCCGATGAAGTAGTCGATCTCCGCTTCCTGATAGGCCGTGTTCAGCGGCAGATAGACATAGCCGGCGCGCAGCGTGGCCAGGTACAGGAACAGCGCTTCGGGCGACTTCTCGACCTGCACCGCGACGCGCGCGCCTTCCGGCAGGTCGAGCGAGGCGAGCAGGTTGGCCAGCTTGGCGGTGGCGCGATCGAGATCGTCCCAGCTGTAGTACAGGCCGTCGTGCGTCTCGATGCAGCAGGCCTCGCGCTTGGCGGGGAAGCGGGATTCGAACAGGGCGAACAGATTGGCGTTCATGCGATCAGCGGATAAAAGCTTGGAGGGATAAGAAGAAAACGGGGAACGGCAGCGACGGCGCTAGGCGCCCTCCTGTCCGTCGAAACGGGGCGGCCGGCGCGCCAGGAAGGCGGCGACGCCCTCGGCATGGTCGCGGCTCGCCGCGTAAGAGAAATGGGCATCGAGCTCGCTCGCCGACAGCG
>NZ_JCBAJO010000020.1:0-43855 GCF_059772245.1 Cupriavidus sp. R6-3 | reverse complement strand
CAGGGCCACGATGGCAGGCTCGCCGGCAGCCGCCTGCCCGCGCCGCACGCAATGCAGCTTCGCGCGGCCGAAGTCCTCCTTCAGTTCGCCATCGGCGGGCGTGCGCAGCCGCTTGGCGATCTCGCCGAAGTCGCCGCCTTCGCCGGTACGGAAGCCCCAGCTGTCGTAGCACGTGACACGCACCGGCTGGCCCGCGACGACGGGCCACGCATCGCGCAGCGTGCCGTCGGGCTCGACCACGTAGGCGGGCACCAGGCAGGCGACATAGGCGCGTTGGGGCTCCAGTTTTACGGGGCTCAGGATGCGGCTGTACCAGTCGCCGTCGACCTCATGCACATGCGCCCACTGGTGCGAGTCGCCGAGCGGGTGAGCGGCCTGCGCCTGCGGCGACAGCGTGACGCGGCCATCGCGGCCCGGCACGACGTCGGTGGGCAGGCCCACCACCAGCACCAGCCATGGCCGGATCGCGGCGGGCAGGCGCGGATCGGGCGAATACCGCCACGGCAGGTCGAGCGTATCGGCGTGGCTGAATTCGACCAGCGCGCGCTTGGTGTTTTCCGCATCGGACGCGCCCGGGGGCGGATAGCGCCGGGTGATGGTCCCGGGCGCCAGCCGTTGCACATCGCCCGGCCCGAACAACTCGTAGGGGGCGGGCGCGGTGATCGAGCGGGGCGTCCCGCTGAGGACGATTTCCTCCAGCGTCAGCGTGGCGCCGGCCTGCAGGCGTCCCGCCACCACGTTGCCGTTGGCGCCGTGGCGCAGCGCGGTGACTTGCCAGGAATGGAACTTGGCCATGCTCAGATTCCCGACAGGTCCACCGGCGACAGCAGGTCCGCCATCGGCACCGCCCCGCCGGTGCTGTTGCCGCGGGCGAAGGCATGCGCGGCGGTGGCACTGGTGTAGCTCGCAAACTCCGTGGGCGGAACCGTGGCCCACACTTCGCGGGTGGCGTGGATCAGCTGCGCGTTACTGCCAAGTGCGGGGGGACGATGGCTGGCCGCGACCAGGTGGGCGATCGCCCGCAGATCGGTGCGCGCGGCGACCTCTGCGTCCTGCAGTTCGGGCGGGATCACGACCAGCTCGACCTCGCGCGTGTCGTCCACGTGCGTGCTGTAGCGCACCGCGCCGCTGCTCAGCACCACGCCAGCATCGAGCATGTCGAACGGTGGCCGGTTCAGCTGTTCGGCCTCGTTCAGGTTGCAGTAGTGGCCCGGCGCGAAACGTTCGGTGACCGGATCGCCCGGCGTCACCACGCGCACGCCGGCGCGCGCCGGCAGCGGCAGGCCGTCGACGCGGTCGATCGGCAGGCCCAGCGGCGCGCGACGTTGGGACCATTGCAGGGCGCCGGTCGGCGGCACGGCGGCAACGCCCGGGCGTGTGGGGCGCGGAGCCAGCACCACGGCCGGATCGTCGATCGATGCGGCCCGCACATTGCCGGCCCGCACGATCTCCTGCTGCACGATCGTCAGCAGTTCGCCGGGGCTGGCCGCCATATCGGCCGGGCCGCTGCCCAGCGTAAAGGTCTCGTCCCAGGAGACGTCGAACAGGAAGGTCTCGATGGTCAGCCGGCCGCGAATCACCAGCGGCCCGGGACCGGACACGGTGCCGTCGAGCCGCACGCCGCCGAAGCTGAAGCCGCCTGCGCGCACGTCGAAGCCCGCGGAGGCATTGGCGACGAAGGCAAACGGGCGGAACTGCACCAGCGCATCGAGCTGCAGGAAGCCATGCGCGGTCAGCCCCATCGAGAACGTGATGTCGAAGCGCCCGCCGAGCTGAATGGTGTTGCTCGTGAACGCCAGATAGCCTTCGGCGCGGATCGACAGCGGCCCGCCCAGCGTTTGCAGCGACAGTCCGACGCGGCGCAGGGCCGGCAGCTGTGCCGGCTCGGGATTGAAACCCGGGTAGAAGCCGCCGATCGACACCACCGCATACGCCTGGCTGCCCCAGTGCAGCCGCATCGCGGCATCGCCGTAGACCGAGAAGACGCCGAGCACATGGCTGTCGACCAGGCTGGCGTCGATGGAAATCAACGCCTGCGCCGGATCGACGATGCCGAGCAGGTCCAGCCGCAACTGCACCAGCCCCGGCACGCCCGGGATGCCGGCGCGGGCGACGCCGAGCAGAACGACCTTGCCGCTGGGGACCTCGGCCACCAGTCCGAGATCGAGCGACAGGAAGCTGCCCGCGCCCGCCGACAGCCACGCGAGCCGCAAGGTCGGCGCGATCAGATGGTGGTCGCGGAACGCCGGAAAGAAGCGGCGCAGCGCTTCGATGGCGATGCCGGGGTTGGCCGGCGGGCGCGTGGCCAGCAGCGTGTCGGCCGCCGCGCCGGTCCGCACGGCCAGCGCCAGCGCCTCGGTATCGGCGCGACGGTGCACGCCGACCAGTCCGCCGACGCGGTCCAGCGAGAAGCCGAAGGACAGCTGGATCGGCGGCACGAAGGAAACGCCCATCAGCGCCAGAAAGGACGGCACGCCGTCCGGCAGGCGCTCCAGCACCGCCGATGCGCTGACCGATACCGGGCCCAGCGGCACGTTCAGCGCGCCGCCGAAGCCGGCGGACGAAGGCAGGCGCACGATCGCGCCGCCGCCCGGCAGGCCGCCGCCGAACGGGAAGGGCAGCGATACCGCGATGCCCGATGGCTGCTGCGGCCCCACGGTGAATGGCGGCAGCGTGGTGTTGTCCGGCAGCTTGGGCTGCAGCACCAGCGATGACGAGGAAAACGCCAGCTTCAGCGGGCCGAGCGGCAGTTCGCCATTGAGGCCCTGCGGGCTGTCCCAGTTCAATGCGCGCACCAGCTCCTGCAGGCCCGGGATATCGGGCAGGCCTTCGAGCAGATAGCGGTGCAGATGCGCGGCGATTTTGTCGCGCGCGGCGGTCCAGGCGTCGACCGCCGCCGTCCAGGCGCTCGCGGACGGCGCCTGCTGCGCGAGCAGATCCAATTGCTGTGCGGCCGCCTGCATCGCATCCAGATCCGCGGTGGGAGCGGCCGGGCCGAGCGCACGCCGCAGGCTGTCCCCAAATTCCACCGCGTATCGGATGACTTCGCTGCTGGCCATGCGTCGTGCCCTGGCGTACTGCGTCGATCGAGGACCGCCCGGCCAGGCCGGGCGAGCAGGCGGTCCGTGCGATCCGGGTGGGGCAGTGCCGCTCGGCACCCCCGATGCCTCACACGATGGAAGGACAGGGACGTCTTATCAGAGGCGACGGCAACGATGGACGCAAATGAATTCTGTGCAGGTCTGGTCCGCGTGCGGTTTTATTCGTATCAGGGCTGAAACAGAGCCATGGCCGCGGCGTTTGCGCGCGCGGCCATCGATGCCGCCTTGGCGGGGACGACCAGCGGAGACAACTAGCGGCCAGCCATGCGCCGCCGCTCCCGCCAGATCAACGCGACATGGACAAGGCCCGCGGCAAGGCTGGTCTGCCCGCTGTAATGCACCAACCCGAGCGCCCAGCCGCGGTGGCCCACCAGGACCCACAACGCGAGCAGCAGTCCCAGCCAGCCGGCGGCGCGCAGCATGCGCGTGCGCGAGCGTGGCAGCAGAACGTCAAACACCGCTTGCTGATGCCGCTCCATCGCGAGGGCCAGCGCGCCGAACGCGACGATGCAAAGGATGAAGGCGAGCAGGTCCATCATGCGCGGTCCTCCGACAGCGTGGCAGGAGCGGAGGTGGTGGCGGCGGCGGTGGCGGTGCTCGCGCGCGTTCTTCTGGCCGGCTTGATCCGCGGCCGATGCCGGGCGGTGCGCAGCGCCAGCATCGCGTGCAGCGCGGCCAGGGCCCACATCATCAGATCGAAGCCGGCGAAGACCCAGTCGCCGTCGGCCACGCTGCCCCACAGGCCGCGGTCGGTGGTCAGCGCGTTCAGCACCGGCAGCAGCGCCAGCAGCGCGGCGCCCAGCCACAGCAGCTCGATCCACGCCTTCTTTGCCGGCCGCATCAGCGCGACCAGCAGCGTCGCCGCCCACGCGATGAAGAACAGGTGGATCTCCCAGGCGCCGCGGGCTGCCAGTTCCGCCGGCAGCAGACGATTGCCCCACAGCATCGCCGTCATCGCAACGGAAAGCCCGGCGATCGCGGCGATATTCAAACGCTCGACCAGCCAGAAACCGAAATACGGCCGCTCCGGGTCAGGCAGCTTCTGGCGACGCTTGACGGTCCACATCACCAGCCCCGTGCCGACCATCGCGGTGCCGGCAAGACTGACGATGAAGTAGAGCCAGCGCAATTGCAGATCGCTGAATCGCCCCAGATGCAGCGCATACATGACGCCGCGCACCTCGGCGGCCGGGCCGACGCTGTCGCGCGTCTCGAGCAGCTTGCCGGTGGCGCCGTCGAACACCAGGTACTGCGGACTCATCGACACGCGCGCGGCCTCGCCGCGCAGCACGGTGACGCGGGCCGACGCATCGCCGGCATGGGCGATCGTCACGCGGCTGATGTTGTGCTGGCCCCAGCGCGCCTGGGCCTGGCGCACCATGTCATCGATCGGCGCGAGCTTGGCGGGGATGCCGCTCGGCTTGCCGGGCGGCGGCGACGCATTCAGCTGCGCCGTCAGCTGCTGCCGCTCGGCCGGCGTCTTGAAGGCTGCCTGCTGGCCCCATGGCATGTACATCGCCATCAGGGTCACCAGGCCGGTATAGGTGATCATCAGGTGGAAGGGCAGGCCGAACACCGACAGCGCGTTGTGCGCATCGAGCCAGGAACGCTGGCCCTTGCCCCAGCGGAAGGTGAAGAAGTCGACGAAGATCTTCTTGTGGGTGATCACGCCGCTGACGATCGCCACCAGCATGAACATCGCGCAGAAGCCCGCGAGCCAGCGTCCCCACAGCACCGGCACGTAGTGGAACTGGAAGTGGAAGCGATAGAAGAACTCGCCGCCGTGGGTTTCGCGCGCCGCGACCTTCTGGCCCGTGGCCGGGTCGAAGGTGCCGCTGTCGAACGTGCGCTTGCCGGGTGGGGCGCCCACCGTGCGCCAGAACGCGCTGACCACGTTGTGCCGGTCCGTCGGCATCTCCATGCCCCACAGCGGGCTGCCCGCGGCGACGGTCGCCAGCGTGTCGGCCACGCGCTGCGCGGCCGCGGCGGGATCGGGCACTTCGAGCTGATGCGCCAGTTCGGGCCGCATCCACTGCGAGATCTCGTCCTTGAAATAGCTGACCGTGCCCGTCAGGAACATCGCGTAGAGAATCCATCCGACCAGCAGGCCGGCCCACGTATGCAGGTCCGACATGGTCTGGCGGATGCCCCGGCCCCTGGCGGCGATGTCGCTGTGGTTGTCGATGACGTTGCGCGGCGTCACCGTAGAGTTCGCGGTGGACTTCACGATGCGCTCCCTCCCACGCCGGCATACCAGGCCGCCAGCAGCAGCGGGACGGCCGCCACCAGCAGTCCGGCCCATGCGCGCCGCGCGCTGCGTACCGCGAACACCCAGATCACGGCGCCCGCATAGAAGGCGAAACTGGCCAGCATGCCGGTCAGCACGGCTTGGGGCTTGCTGATCGGCAGCGCCAGCGCGGCGACGCTGGCCAGCGCCGCGAGCGCATAGCCGCCCAGCACGGCGGCGACGATGCGCGAGACGAGCGAGCCGATCTTCAGGGCTCGGGGCACGGCAGCTTGCATTTACTGTTTGGCCTTCTTGTCGGCGTTGGGTGCGGGAATGGCCGGCACGGCGGGCAGGCCGTCGGGTTTGACATAGGTCAGCGTGCTGACATAGTCGACGCGATGATATCGCTCGGGCCCGGCCTGTCCCTGGCGCTCGCCCGGGGTTTCGTCCTGATGGCTGACCTCGGCGACGTAGACGCCTTGCCACGGCATATCGAAGGCGACCTTGCCCTGCTCGTCGGTCTGCTTCTCCTTGGCCCAGCCCGACTGCGTCACCAGCGCGACCTTGGCCTTGGGCAGCGGCTTGCCGCGGAAGAACACCTGCAGTTCCCCGGCCTTGCCGGCCGGCACCACGTCGAGCACCAGCTTGGGCGCCTGCGGCGCGAGGTCCGTCACCAGCCGCGCGGCGGGGAAATACCAGCCGGTCAACTGCTGGTCGCCGCGCTTGAACGGGTACAGCGGGTAGTGGGGCGCCTGCGCGACGATCGCGTCGCCGCGCTTGGCCTGGAAGGGCAACGTATAGCCGTCGCCGGTCTTGACGCCGTCGGCGGCCTGCTCGCCCTTGGCCGAGAGCAGCGCGGCGCTCGGCACACCGAGCTTGTCCAGCGTGCCGGGCGAGACCTCGCGCAGGTTCTCGGCGAATTCGCCGAAGCGGACGCTGGCGTTCTGGCCGGGCGCCTGCTCGATCCAGATCTGGTGCGAATGCGCCGCGGTGGCGAAGGCCATCAGCGTGAAGGCGAGCGATGCGGAAGATTTCATGGGATAGCCCTTAGAAGTCGAATTGCGCCGAGAGCATCAGCGTGCGGGGAGCGGCCACGGTGACATAGGTACCGCTGGCCAGCCAGTGGTTGTCGTTGAACAGGTTCAGCACATTGGCGCGCAGCACCACCGGCGTGCTGCCGACGCGGGTGCGATAGCGGGCGCCGATGTCGTAGCGGGTATAGCTGGGCAGGCTCAGCGTATTGGCCGCGTTGAAGTACATCGACGAGGTATGCAGCATGCGGCCGGACAGGCTCAGGCCCTGCACCCACGGCGTATCCCAGTCGACGCCGAGGTTGAAGGTCCGCTTGGGCACGTTATTGGCGTCCTTGCCGTCGTTGACGCCGCCGGCGGTACGGGTCAGCTTGGCATCGAAGAAGGTGGCGCTCGCCATCAGCCGCAGGCCGCGCATCACCTCGCCATAGGCCGACAGCTCGAGGCCACGGTTACGCTGCTCGCCGTCGAAGCTGTAGATGTTGGTGGCCGGATCGGTGACCGCGCTGGGGCGCTCGATCTGGAACACCGACACGGTGGTGGTGACGCGGCGGCTCCAGTCGACCTTGACGCCGGCCTCGTATTGCTTGGACTTGTACGGCGCGAACACCTCGCCCGCGTTGGCGGTGCCGGCCGGGGCGACGCCGCCGCGCGTCAGGCCCGCGGTGTAGTTGCCGTAGACCGACACGTTGGACAGCGGCTTGATCACGATGCCGGCGAGCGGGGAGACCGCGCTGTCGTCGTACTTGCCGCTCTGCACGCCGGCGGTGAAGTTCTCCAGTGCCACGCGCTGATGGCGCAGGCCGCCGGTGATCAGCACGCGATCGTCGGCGAAGGACAGCGTATCGGTCAGCGAGAAGCTGGTCAGCTCCGTTTCCGAAGCGCGCTGCGCATCGCCGCGGATGCCACGCACCGGGGGAATCGGCACGGGGTTGTAGATGCTGGAGGGCACGCCGTCGGCGGCCGGATTGGCCAGGTAGAAGTTGCCCGCCTCCTGGTCGAGCCGCGTGGCGCTGAACGTCACGGTATGGCCGACGTTCCACGTGGCGAAGTTCGCGCGCGCGCCGACCTCGGCGGTCCGCGTCTTGCTGTACGCGTCATACCAGGCGTTGTTGACGGTGAAGTTGCCCTGTGCGTTGACACGGCCCGAAGGAAAGTCCTGATAGGTCGATCCCTCGTGATACCCGGCCGCGCCCCAGACCATCAGGTTCGGTGCGATGTCGTACTCGACGCGGCTCATCACGGCCGTGTCATGCAGGTTCAGCTTCGTGCCGGGATAGAAATTGCGGTGGCCGGAGGGGGCGTCCGGAATGGCGGTGACCGTCGGCAGGAAGCCGATCTGCGGACGGAAGTTGTCGATGCTCTCGTGCTGGCTGTAGGCATCGAGCGACCAGCGCAGCCTGCGGCCGCGATAGTCCAGGCCGATCGCGCCGACGGTCTGTTCGGCGCGGCCGTCGTCCAGCGTCGTCTTGCCGTTCTGGTAGGCGCCGTTGAAGCGCACGCCCCATTCCTTGTCCTCGCCGAAGCGGCGGCCGATGTCCGCCTGCACGCCCAGCTGCGACTTGCTCTGGAAGGTGCCGGTCAGGCGCGTCAGCGGTTCGTCGCCGGCGCGCTTCGTGACGACGTTGATCGCGCCGCCGATGCTGCCGCTCGGGCCGATGCCGTACATCAGCGTGCCCGGGCCCTTGAGCACCTCGACACGCTCCATCATCAGCGTGGGCATCCGGTTCGCCGACGCCATGCCGTAGAGGCCGTTCAAACCCACGTCGCCGCTCGACACGGTATAGCCGCGGATCTGGAAATCCTCGCCGAAGCCGCCGCTGGAGGTCAGCGTGCGCACCGAGGCCTCGCTGACGACCACGTCGGCAAGCGTGCGGGCCTGCGTGTCCTGCAGCATCTCGGCGGTGTAGTTGGTGGTGCTGAACGGCACGTCCATCACGTCGGCCGTGCCCAGCACGCCCAGGCCGCCGCCGCGCGCAACCTGGCCGCCGGCATAGGGCGCCGGCAGGCCGACATCGCTGGCGGAGGCCACCACGGTCGCCGTGGGCAGCATCGCGACGCCTTCGCCGGCATCCGCGGACCGCGGCGCGGCATTGACGACATAGGTGCCGTTCGCCTGCTCGACGGCCACCAGCCCCGAATTGGCCAGCAGCGTGTCCAGGCCGCGGCGCACCGTGTAGTTGCCCTGCAGGCCCGTGCTGCTGCGGCCGGCGGTCAGCTCCGGCTTGAACGACAGCATGATGCCGGCCTCGCGGCCGAAGCGGCTGAGCGCATATTCGAGCGTGCCGGCGGGGATGTCATAGCTGCGGCTTGCCGCCGCCGGCTGGGCGTGCGCGATCGCGGGAACGGACAGCGCCGGCGCGGCAACGGCGGCGCCGAAGGCGATGTGCCGCGCCGCGCGGGCCAGCAGCTTGCGCCGGAATCGGTGAGTAGGCTGGCGCGTCGGCGCCGTGACGTGGACCCGGAGGGAACCCATGATCTGACCTTTCTGAAGGAGGAGAAGTTGGAGTGCTCACCTCCATGACCCGCGAGAAACCAAAACGGATCAGCTCGCGGCAAATATTTTTCAGGTCTTCGGGGCCTACCCCTTGGCGGCAGGTGCCCGGACAAGCCGGATCTCCCTTCGCCCCCACAGTCTCGTCACCACTTCGGTGCGTACTTCCAGCGTCGTGCCGAGCGCGCTCAGGACCTTGCCGATGTCGTCGACCGGGAACGAGCCCGACACGCGCAGGCCGGCCAGCGCCGGGTCGCAGGACAGCGCATCGTCGCTGTAGCGGCCCAGCTCCACGAGGAAATCGTCCAGGCGCATGCTGCGGGCGACGATGAAGCCTTCGGCCCAGGTCGCGCCGGCGGTGTCGGCCGGGGCAGGCGACGTGATGCTGTCCGCCGTATAGCTGGCGCGATAGCCGGCCGGCAGCACGATCGCGCTGGCGGCATTGCGGTTGGGGCGGATCTGGACCTTGCCCTCGTACACGCTGACCTCGGTATCGTCGCCGCGCTGGCGCACGACATAGCGCGTGCCCAGCGCCTGCACCGTGCCCTGCGCGGTCTCGACCAGGAAGGGCCGGGGTGGCGACGCCTGGTCTTTGGCGGTGGCAATCAGGATCTCGCCGGCCAGCAGCCTGACGCGCCGCTGTGCCGCGTCGAAGTCGATGTCGACCGCGCTGGCGGTGTTCAACCACAGCTGCGTGCCGTCCGCCAGCACCAGCGAACGGCGCTCGCCGACCGCGGTGCGATGGTCGGCTGCCCATTGGCGCCACGGCGTATGGTCCCGCGCGCTCCAGGCGAGGCCCCCGGCGAACAACGAGACCGCCAGCACCTTGATCGCGCGGCGGCGTTTCGGCGAACCCGGCGAACCCGGCGGGGCGAGCGCGGCCCGCGCGATATCGGAGGTCACCGGCGAGGACAGCGGCCGCAGCCGGTCCTTGACCGATTCGATCCGCTGCCAGGCCCGCTCGTGATCGGGATGCGCGGCGCGCCAGCACTTCCAGGCCTCGACGACCTCGGGCGCCACGTCATCGCCCTGCAGTTCGAGCAGCCATTCCAGCGCGCGCTCGGCCACGTCGGCCGGAATGTTGGCGGCGTCGGCGGTGGTCTGGTACCAGGAGGAAGCCAAGGGGCGTTATCCGATCGTGATGCGAGGTGATGGGGCGGGATGCGCGGTCATTCGACGGGCTGCGGCTTCAGGCGGCTTCATGCGGCTTCATGCGACGAACGACAGGTCGGCGAAGAAGCATCGCTGCAGCGCCTTGACGATGTAGCGCTTGACCGTCGGGATCGAGATGCCCAGCGCCTCGGCCACCTGCGCGTGCGTCTGCCCGTCGAGCTGGGACAGCAGGAAGGCCTCCTTGACGATCCGCGGCAATCCGTCGAGCAGGCAGTCGAGCTCGAGCAGCGTCTCCAGCAGGATCGCCCGCTCCTCGGGCGACAGTTCGACTTGGCTGGGCGCCTGCGCCAGGGCTTCGAGATAGGCGCGTTCGAGCTTTTCGCGGCGCCAGTGGTTGGACACCAGCCGCTGCGCGACGGTGGTCAGGTAGGCGCGGGGCTCGTCCAGGCGGCTCGGCACGCGATCGCTGTTGAGCAGCCGCACGAAGGTGTCGTGCGCCAGGTCGCCGGCCTGCTCGGCGCTGCCCAGACGCCGATGGAGCCATCCCTTGAGCCATAGATGGTGGTCGCAATACAGCGACTCGATGCTCGTAGGGAGGAGGCAGCCCGGCGTACTCATGTTCCAGCAGGTGGATCCGCTCGGCCGCCGGTCCGGCGCAGCGGAAGGCGGCATGCCGACGCGGACGGCAAAATGGCGTCAGAAAGGTTGTAAATAGTAATCATTATTAATAACAGAGTTAAACAAAACCTGTCAAGGCGGCAAGAAAGCGAAAGACGGGCGAAAAGGAGCGGAGGAGGGGAAGGATCCAGGCGCTCGCCATGGCCTACCGGGATGGCCAGCTGGGGCTGGACCGCGACGAGCGCAATTTCCGCTTCCACCTGGTGGAGACGGCGCACGCGCTGAAGCATCCGGCGCTCAAGCCCTAGCGCTGGCGGGCGGGCGAATGGCCTGCGTCGTGGGCAATGACTCGCAATATGGGGCCGCTATGGCCGACCGATCGGCGCCACGGCCTTGCCCTTGAGCAACACCCGCGAGAGCGCCAGGATGTTCGCCTCGGCGGCGTCCTTGCGCCAGATCAGCCGCGTCACCATGCGGCCGGATTTGGCGGGCAGGGGATGCAGGCTGAGGCGGGCCCGCTCGCTGTAGATGCCGACGATGCTGCGCGGCACCAGCGCGACGCCCATGCCGACCGCCACGCAGCCCAGAATCAGGTGATAGGAGCCGACCTCGACGACGCGCCGCGGCGCGGTGCGCGAGCGCGCAAACCAGTCCTCCAGGCAGCGGCGATGCGGACAGCCGCGCGGGAAGGCCAGGATCGTCTTCGAGGGAATGTCCTTCGGCGAGGCGATCGGGGGATGGCCGGCATTGGCGACGATGACCAGTTCCTCCTCGTAGATCGGCATCGCATGCAGGCGCTTGTCCGCTGCCGGATCGGTGGTCAGCGCCGCATCGAGGGTGCCATCGATGACCCGTTCGGCGAGCTCCGCCGGGTCGCCGGAGGACAGCTCCAGGGCGACGTCCGGATACATCTCGTGGAACAGGCCCAGCGGTTGCGGCAGGCGGACCGCTGCCGTGCTTTCCATCGCGCCGAGCCGCAGCGTGCCGCTGGGCCGGTCGTTGCGGGTGGCCTCGGCCGCCTCGTCGGCCAGATCGAGCAGCCGTTCCGCATAGTCCATCAGCACCTTGCCCGCCGGCGACAGTTGCAGCTTGCGGCCGTCGCGATGGAACAGCGTGACGCCGAGCTTCTCTTCGAGCTGCTGGATACGCACCGTGATGCTCGACTGCGCGCGATGCAGCGTTTCGGCGGCCTTGTTGATGCCGCCCGCCTGCACGACCGCGGCGAAGGTCTTCAGGTCCGACAATTCCAGCATATCGATTTCTCCGAATGATCGGTTCGGGGAAATTCATTTTACGCGATGGATCGGCGGGCCTACAGTGGGGATGAAGACACCTTGCATCCGGCGCTGCACCGCCGTGCGCACGGCTACCGCAAGCGCTCCCCACCTATCGACGAGGCTGACGTACATGACCCTATCGCGTCCCGGACTTCCCAACGGCATGGCCGCGGCGGCGGCCGGCGTTTCCGCCAACGTCGTGTTTGGCGCGTCGTCGCTGTACTGGCGGCTGCTGGCCGGCATCGCGCCGACGACGCTGGTCGGCTACCGCATCCTGATTTCGCTGACGACGCTGCTGGCCATCCTCTGGTTGACCGGGCGCTTGCGGGCATTGCGCAGCAAGCTGGGGCCGCGCGTGCTGGCCCTGCATGTCGCGGCCTCGTGCCTGGTGGTGGTGAACTGGGCCGTCTTCATCTGGAGTTCGATCCACGGCCATGTCGTCGAAACGGGCCTGGGCTATCTGACGGCGCCATGCATTTCGATCGCGGCCGGCGTGATCGTGTTTCGCGAGAAGGTCGACAAGGTCGTCGCCGCGGCACTACTGGTGATCGCGGCCGCGATCGCGCTGCTGCTGTTGCGCAGCGGCGAACTGCAGCACTGGCTCTATCTGACGGCCGCGATCAGCTGGGGCGGTTATGCCTGCCTGAAGAGGTTTACGCCGCTGGATGCGGTCAGCGGCCTGCTGATGGAGACGGTGTTCCTGTCGATCGGCTGCGGGCTGGCGCTGATGTTCTCCGACATGACGCTGGCCTTGCCGGCCGGCATGTCCACGCTGCATCTGGCTGCGCTGGCCATGGCCGGGCTGGTGTCCGCGATCCCGCTGATGCTGTTCTCGTACGCGGCCAACCATCTGTCGCTGTCGATGAACGGCCTGCTGCAGTTCGTGTTGCCGACCACCCAGTTCATCGTCGCCACGTTCGTCTACCGGCAGCCGGTGTCGGCCAATACGGTGATGGCGCTCGCGCTGATCTGGCTGGCGCTGATGGCCATCGTGGCCCGGCCACTGCTGCCGCCACGCTGCCCCGCGGGCGCGGGGCGGCCTTGACGATGCGCTGCTTCTGATTGCGCTACTTCTGGTACGCCGGGACCACGAACCCCGCAAAGCGCTGCTGCGTCACGGCCTTGAACGAGGCCGAACGGTAAGCGTTGCGGATATCGGCCACAAAGGGCTTGTTCAGGTCGCTGGTTTTGACGGCGACGAGGTTCATGTAGTAGTCGGGGATCTTCTCCAGCGCCAGTGCCGAGGTCAGCTTCAGGCCCGATGCCAGCGCGAAATTGCCATTGACGAAGGCATAGTCGACGTCGTCGAGCGAGCGGGGCAGCTGGGCCGCTTCGAGCTGCACCAGCTTGAGCTTGTGCGGATTGCCCGCAATGTCGCGCTCCGAGGCGCGCACCGCGTCCGTGCCGGGCTTGAGCGTGACCCAGCCGATCTGCTGCAGGATCGCGATGGCGCGTGCCAGATTGGTCGGGTCGTTCGGCAGCGACACGGTGGCGCCCGGCTTCACGTCGCTGAGTGCCTTGTGCTTGCGGCTGTAGATGCCGATCGGTGCGGTCGGTACCTGCACCACCTCCGACAACTGCAGCTTGCGATCGGCAGAGAACGTCTTCAGGTAGACCGCATGCTGGAAAGCGTTGGCATCGAGCGCGCCATCGGCCAGCGCGAGGTTCGGCTGCACGTAGTCGCTGAACTCGACGATCGTCACCTTGTAGCCTTGCCCCTCCAGGATCGGCTTGATGCCATGGCGGATCTGGTCGGCATAGGGGCCGGCGGTCGCACCGAAGCGGATTTCCTTCTTGTCGGGGTCCGCCGCGCTGGCGGACTGCATGGCGCCAAAGGCCAGCAGCAGGGTGGCCAGTATCCGGACTCGGCTTGCGACTCGCATCGAATTCTCCCGTTGGTTCTCGATTCTGTTCTGGAACGGCGCGGCGGCGCCGGCAAACATGCCGGCCCATTGTAGGGACGGGCGAGACGGGAGCGAAGCTGCAAATTGGCATGCGCATATGCGGCGAGCGCATATGCGCAACGAACGGGCTGCGTCCGGCGTGGAGGGCGATCTACCGCGCCATCACCTTGTCCGGCGTCATCGGCGTCGTCCGCAGGCGGCGGCCGGTGGCATGGAAGATCGCGTTGCTGATCGCGGCCGCGACGCCGACGATGCCGATCTCGCCGACGCCCTTGGCGCCGATGCGGCTGACGATGCGATCGTCCTCTTCGACAAAGACGACGTCGATGTCGCGGATGTCGGCGTTGGCGGCCACGTGGTACTCGGCGATGTCATGGTTCATGAAGCGGCCCAGCGCATGGTCGGCATGGGTTTCCTCGTGCAGCGCCTGGCTGATGCCCCAGACCACGCCGCCGATCACCTGGCTGCGGGCGGTCAGCGGATTGACGATGCGGCCGGCGGCCACCGCGCTGACCACGCGCATGACGCGCACCAGGCCCAGCGCCTCGTCGACGCGCACCTCACAGAACACGGCCGAATGCACCGCCCGCACGGTCTTCTTCTGTTCGGCGAGGTTCGGCACCAGCAGGTAGCGCACGCCCAGTTGCGCCTTGCCGTGGGCCGACAGCAGTTCTGTCAGCGGCATGGCGACGGCGGGATCGGCGCGCAGGCAGATCATTCCGTCCCGAAACGCCACTTGTTCGAAGCTGCAGCCCTGGAAGCGGCCGTTGCGCTGGCCCCGCGCCAGGCGCCAGAGCTGCCGTTGCAGGCGTTCGCAGGCGCCATCGACCGCCGAGCCGACCGTCGCCACATGCGAGGAGCCGCCCTCGATCGGCGCGAACGGCAATTCCGAATCGCCCAGGCGGAACACCACGCGCTCCAGCGGCAGGCCCATCGCCGAGGCGGCGATCTGCGTCATGGCGGTATAGGTGCCGGTGCCGATGTCGCTGGCCGCGCTGGCGACCTCCAGCGTGCCGTCCGCATGCAGCGTGGCGCTGGCGCGCGCGGCCATCTGCATCGCGTCCCAGGTGCCGGTGGCCATGCCCCAGCCGACCAGTTCATGGCCGTCGCGCATCGAACGGGGCTGCGGGGAGCGCTTGGCCCAGCCGAAGCGCCGCGCCCCTTCCTCGTAGCATTCGCGCAGCGACTTGGTCGAGAAGGGCAGGCCCTTGTTGCCGTCGCGCTCGGCGTAGTTTGCGAGCCGCAGCGCCAGCGGATCCATGCCGACGGCGTACGACAGCTCGTCCATCGCGACTTCCAGCGCATGCACGCCGTGGGCGGCGCCCGGCGCGCGCATGTCCATCGGCGTGTAGTGGTCCAGGTCGACCAGCCGGTATTTCAGGCGGACGTTCTCGCTGGCGTAGAGCTGCCCGGACCAGTTCGCGACCACCTCGACGTAGTCCTCGTGCCGCGACGTTTCTGCCGCGACCTCGTGGATCACGGCCTTCAGCCGGCCGTCGGTGTCGGCGGCGAGCCGGACGCGTTGCCACGTTTCGGGACGATGGCCGAAGGTGAACATCTGCTGGCGCGACAGCACCACGCGCACCGAGCGCTGCAGCTTCAGCGCCGCCATCACCGCCACCAGCAGCTGGTACTGCGGGCGCAGGCCGGAGCCGAAGGCGCCGCCGACGAACTGGTTGCGCACCACGACCTTGCGCTTGGGCAGGCCGAACACGCGCGACACCATCCAGCGGCAATTCTGCGAGCCTTGGGTCTTGTCGTGGATCAGCAGATGGCCGCGGCTGTCACGGATCACGGTGCTGGCGTGCATCTCCATCGGGTTGTGGTGCTCGACGCCGGCGTAGTACTCGGCATCGATCTTGACCGGCGCGGCTTCGAAGGCCGCGTCGGCGTCGCCCTTGGGCTTCGGCGTGGGCGAATAGCCGGCCTTCAGCGACGAGGGCTCGTGGCTGCGCTGCAGGTTCGCGAGCAGGTTGGTTTCGTGCGGCGCGGCCTCGTATTCGACCTGCACCAGCATCGCGGCATAGCGCGCCAGCTCGAAGGTTTCCGCCACCACCAGCGCGACCGGCTGGCCGCTGTAGTGGATCTGGTCGTCATACAGCGGCCGGAACGGCGAGCCGGCCGGGGCGGTCATGTCCTTGTAGAACAGCCGCAGCGAACGGACCTTGGGGCGGTTCTCATGCGTGATTACATCGAGGACGCCCGGCACCGCCAACGCCCGGCTGGCGTCGATCGACACGATGCGCCCGCGCGCGACGGTGCTGTTGACCACCACGCCATAGGCCAGGTCCGGCGCGGGATGTTCGGCCGCATAGCGGGCGTGGCCGGTCACCTTGGCGACGCCGTCGATGCGCGGCGTCGGCGTGCCGATCCCGGACTGCCCGGAGCCGGGCACTGCCATCGGCTGCTGATTCTCGTCGATCGGTTCGAGCACGGTCTTGGTCATGCCAGCGTCTCCTCGCGGCAAGCGTCCTGCCCGGTGTTGGTCAGGATGCCGGCTGCCGCCATTTCCAGGGCGTGCACGATGGCACGCTCGGCCAGTGGAATCTTGAAGGCGTTGTTGGGGCCGCCTTCCGGCAGGCTTTCCGCCAAGCCTTCCGTCACGCCAGCCGGCCAGCTTTCCGGCAGGGCGGGACCGCCCCAGGCACGCGCTTCGCGCAGGATGAAGCGGGCCGCCTCGGCGAAGGCTTCGGCGTCCGCCGGCTTGCCGACCAGCAAGCCCTCGGCCTCGGTGTCGCGCCAGGGCTTGTGGGCGACGCCGCCCAACGCGAGCCGGGCCGCGCGGATGCGGCCGTCGGGCCCGAGGTCGAGGGCCGCCGCCACCGACACCAGCGCAAAGGCATACGACGCGCGCTCGCGCACCTTCAGATAGCAGCTGTGGGCGGCGAAGGCCTCCGCGGGCGGCAGCGACAGGTGCGTAATGATTTCGTCGGGCGCCAGCGTGGTATCGACATCCGGCCGGTCGCCGGGCAGCCGATGGAATTCGCCGAAGGGAATCTCGCGCGTGCCATTGACCGATTCGACATGGACGGTCGCGTCCAGCGCGGCCAGCGCCACGCACATGTCGGACGGGTGGGTGGCGATGCAATGCTCGCTGGCGCCGAGAATCGCGTGCTGGCGGGCCAGTCCCGTCGCCGCCGGACAGCCGGTGCCCGGCGCGCGCTTGTTGCATGGCACGCCGGCATCGTAGAAGTAGTAGCAGCGCGTGCGCTGCAGCAGGTTGCCGCCGTTCGTCGCCATATTGCGGATCTGCGGCGAGGCCCCGGCCAGGATGGCGGCGCGCAGCAGCGGATAGCGCTCGCGCACCAGCGGATGCTCCGCGGTATCGGCATTGCGGGCCATCGCGCCAAGATGCAGGCTGCCGTCGGGCTGTTCCTCGATCTCGGCCAGCGGCAGCAGGCCCAGGTCGACCAGCGCGACGGGGCGCATCACGTCCACCTTCATCAGGTCGACCAGATTGGTGCCGCCCGCCAGGCAGCGTGCGGAGGCGTTGCCCTCCGCGCGCTCGGCGGCTTCATGGATCAGGGCGAGCGCCGCGGGCACGGTGTCGGCGCGTTCGTAGTGGAACGGGTTCATGGCGTCGGCTCCGATGGCGTCGAAGACGATGGCGTCGATGGTCCCGCTTCCAATGACGCCGATGACGGGGTTGCGCCGGCCGCCGTGCGGTTCCCTTCGCCTTCGCCTTCGCCTTCGTCTTTGCCTTCGCCCCGCGCCGTGCCGTGCCCGTTCAGCACCACGCGCGACACGGCCTCGACGATCTGCGGATAGGCGCCGCAGCGGCACAGGTTGCCGCTCATCCGCTCGCGGATCTCCGGCACGTTGCGGGGAGGCGTTTCGTTCATCAGCCCCGCCGCCGAGCACAGCTGGCCCGGCGTGCAATAGCCGCACTGGAAGGCATCGCATTCGATAAAGGCCTGCTGCAGCGGATGCAGGCCGCGCTGGTCGCCGGACAGGCGGGCCAGTCCTTCGACGGTCGTGATGTCGGCCTGGTCGTAGGCCACCGCCAGCGCCAGGCAGGCGTTGATGCGGCGCCCGTCTGCAAGAATCGTGCAGGCGCCGCACTGGCCGTGGTCGCAGCCCTTCTTGGTGCCGGTCAGGTCCAGCTGCTCGCGCAGCAGGTCCAGCAGCGTGACCCAGGGCTCGACGTGCAGCGTGTAATCCGCGCCGTTGATGCGCAGGCGTACCGGCAGCCGCGGGGGCAGGGCGCGCGGCGGGTTCGGGCCCGGGGAGGCGGTGATCGGTTTGGGCTCGGGTGCCAGCATGTCGGTCCTCCGTGTTTCGCCATCGGCGCCCCGGCGAAAGCGGAGCACTCTGGGCGGCCACGCAAGGGCTGCGCCAAGGCGGCGGGACCGGCGGCAGGCCGTCGAGCGGGTACGGAATCGGAGGTAAACGTGCGCCGTGCTACATCCGCGACCGGCGCTGGGGCCGGCGCGGGCCCGCTCGAGTCGGTGCGGGCCGGTGCGTATGGGCGCGGCGATGCAATCCTGGCGGGTAGCAGTTGGAAAAAACGGTGGGAAAAAACGGCGATCGTTGCGCGGCGGATGCCCATCCCGGTTGGCACTGGCTACGCCGGAACGGCAGCCATGGCGAAGTGGCCGGCTCGACCGAAGGCGAGCCAGCCCCCACGCCGGGCGAGCCCTACTTGCGCTGCTGAATCCGGATCATGTTGCCGGCCGGATCGCGCACGCCGAGATCGCGCACGCCGTAGGGTTGGTCGGTCGGCTCCTGGACGATCTCCGCGTCGCAGTCCTGCAGGCGCTGGAACACCGCCTCGAGGTCCTTGGCGCCAAGCAGCAGCATCGCGAAGGTGCCCTTGGCCATCATCTCGGCGATGGTGCGCTTTTCCTGGTCCGTGACCCCCGGCGTGGCGTTGGGCGGGTACAGCACGATGGACGTCTCGGGTTGGTCCTTCGGGCCGACGGTGATCCAGCGATGGTCGCCAAAGGCGACATCCTTGCGGACCTCGAAGTCGAGCGTGTCGCGATAGAAGGCCAGCGAGGCCTCCGGGTCGGCGTGGGGCAGGAAGGTCGAGTGAATCGTGATATCCAAGATCAGTCTCCGTGATGGGCAATCGAGCGTTTGGCCGCGGGCGTCTTCGCCGTCGCGGGAGTCGCGGTTGAGGCGGTTGTCGCGGTCGTCGCGGCAGGGTCCGGACCCTGGACGGCAGTCTAGACGGACGCCTGTTCCCGCGCTTCTCGATTCCTGATCGGTCGCGTCACCTGCCTGGCGACGCAGGACGGGATGCCCTCGGCCTGGCTCGCGTAGTCGCGCCGGTAAACGCTGGGCGGGACGCCGACCAGCTCGGTGAAGCGGGTGCTGAACGTGCCCAGCGACGAGCATCCGACCGCGAAGCAGACCTCGGTCACGCTCAGGTCGCCGCGGCGCAGCAGCGCCATCGCGCGCTCGATGCGCCGCGTCATCAGGTAGGCATAGACGGATTCGCCATAGGCCAGCCGGAACTGCCGGCTCAGATGGCCCGCCGACATATGAACGCCCTGAGCCAGCGCTTCGACGTCCAAGGGCTGGGCGTAGTCCCGGTCGATGCGATCGCGGACGCGGCGCAGGCGGGCGAGGTCACGGAGGACGGTGTCGGTGGGGGTGGAGGTGGCGGGAGGGGCGGCAGGCATCGCCGTATGCTGCCATGCCCGCTGCGCACCCTCAACCGGTGCCTGCCCGGATCGGCGCGCGTCAATTGGCATCGGGGAGCCGATCGCCCACACTTGAGTCGTGAACTCGACCGGAGCCGGACATGGCCAAATCTGCTGCCATCGGATCGCTGCATCGCCGTCTGAGCCTGTCGCTTGGCAGTCTCGCGCTGCTGGTGGGATTGCTGGGCGGGATCGGCGCCTGGATCGTCGTCCACCAGGCCGCCGCCGAGTTCAACGACGACTTGCGGCAGGCTGCCGCCGCCATCCAGGCCGCGCCGCCAGTCATGCCGGCACCGTCCCACGGCAAGCCGCCGGCGGCGCCCCCCGTGCTGGTGCAGACCTGGGGGCCGGGGGACGGCGTCCGGCCGGGACACAGCAGCGCGCCATGGGTGCCGCTTCCAAAGGCGCAGCTGGGCTTCTCCGACGTGGAGACCGGCGGGATCGTCTGGGACGTGTTTGCGCTGCAGGCGGGCGACGCCTACATGCAGATTGCCCAGCAGCGGGCGGTTCGGACGGCCAATGCCCGGCGCGTGGCGGCATGGGCCGTGATTCCGGTCGTGGTGTTGCTGCCGGTGCTGTTGTGGGCGATCCGCGTCAGCGTCAGGGACGCGCTGCGGCCATTGAGCGTGATCGGCGAGCGCGTGGCGCAGGCCGACCTCAATCACCTGGAGCCCGTCGATACCGGCACGGCGCCCGAGGAACTGCGACCCTTTCTCGAATCGGTCAACCGGATGATGGTCCGGCTATCCGGGCTGATCGACACGGAGCGCAGCTTCATCGCAAATGCCGCGCATGAACTGCGGTCGCCGCTGACCGCCCTGCAGTTGCAGGTCGAGAACCTGATCCACGCGCCGCGCGACCACATCGACGAACAACTGGAAGAGCTGCGCCGCGGCATCCGTCGCACGGGAACCCTGATCGCCAAATTGCTCGAACTGGCCCGCGCGGAAATCGGCACGCCCCGCGCGCTGGATAACGTGGCAGTGGCCGCGGTCGTCAGCGATGTCGTGACCGACCTGCTGCCGCTCGCCGTCGACCGCCGCGTCGACCTGGGCGTGGAGCGGCTCGACGAGGTGCGGCTCGCCGCCACGGAGACGGACCTGCGCATGCTGATCAAGAACCTGGCGGACAACGCCATCCGGTATGGCGGCCGGGGAGGGCGGGTGGACCTGAGCGTGCGCCGCGACGAAGGGGAAGGCAAGGGCGACGGCAATGGCAAGGGCGATGGCAAGGGCGATGTCGTGATCGAAGTGGCCGACACTGGGCCGGGCATTCCCGAGGCGGCGCGCGCGCGGGTCTTCGAGCGTTTCTATCGCGGCGGCGCGACCGACGAAGAGGGCAGCGGGCTCGGGCTGGCCATCGTGCAGACGATTGCAGGCAATCTCGGCGGCCGCGTCGATCTGATGGGACGTGCGGATGGCCGGCCGGGGCTGGTCGCGAGGGTGGTATTGCCGCTGCGAACCGCGCCGCCCGCGGCGAATCCGGGCACGGCGGCCACCGCATGACATGACGGGGCGTCTGTCCGAACGCGATACCACCGAAGGGCAGCGCGCCGCCACGCGTGGCATCATCCGTCCGAGACCAACCCTGACGGATGGACCATGTCCGACTTCAGCACCTCGCCGCTTCAGCAGAGCGCTGCGTCCGCGCTCTTTCGCGAGCACGAACTGTCGATCGGCCTCGTGATGCCGCTGCTTCGCGAGGGACAGACGGTGCCCGACTATGCCGCGCAACTCGATCTGGCCCAGCGGGCGGATGCGGCGGGGTTCCGTGCCCTGTGGGTCCGCGACGTGCCGCTCAACAGCGCGGACTATCCCGACCCGATCGGCCATCTCGATCCCTGGGTGTTCCTCGGGGGACTGGCCACGCGCACGCGCCGCGTGATGCTGGTCAGTGGTGCGGTGGTCCTGCCATTGCGCCATCCCTTGCATATCGCCAAGGCGGCGATCTCCGTGCAGGAGCTGTCTGGAGGACGCTTTGTTCTCGGCCTTGGCTCCGGCGATCGTCCGCCCGAATACGCGGCGTTCGGGCAGGACGGCAACGCGCGGCGGGAGCTGTTCCGCCAGCATTGGGAGGTCGTCGGTGCGGCGGTCGGGCTGCCGTCGCGTGTGGTGCCGGATCGCGAGGCCGACGATGGGACCGCGTTCTACCTGCTGCCGCGCCAGCAGCGCGCAGTGCCATTGCTGGCGGTCGGTTCTGGCGGACAGAGCGTGGACTGGATCGCCCGGCATGCCATCGGCTGGATGACCTACCACCGCGATCCCGCTACCCAGCGGGACCGGCACAGCATGTGGCGCGCGGCCTGCGAGCGCACCGCGCCGGGACGTTTCCGCGCCTTCGGCGTGGCGGTCCGCCTGGAATTGAGCGAGAACGCATTGGAACCGCCGACGGCATTGAATCTTGGATACCGGACTGGCGCCCAGCCTCTCGTTGCCATCCTCGAAGAGATGCGGGCCGCCGGCGTCCATCACGTGGCGCTCAACATCACCAATTCGCAGCGGCCGGTCGAAGAGGTGCTCGACGAACTGGCGCAAGCCGTATTGCCGGTGTTTCACCACGGAGAGAACGCATGACGATGGATGACCGAGCGATGCCGGCACGATGCATGATGCAACGTAGGGGCGCGTTGCCCGCTGCGGGCCCGGTGTGGCCGGCTTCCCCAGCGCAAGGCTGGAGTTGTCCTGGTTCGCAGCCGCAGGTATCTTCTTCCCATGCCTGACGCAGCCGCTAGCCCAAAGGCCGAGCCCATCGCCACCTTGTCCGGCAATGAACCGCTCTTCATCGTCTTCAACGCCGGCTCCGGCAGTGACGACGCCGTGGAGACGCGAAGGAAGATCGAGCAGCGACTGGACGAGGCGGGACGCGTCTATACCATCTTCACGGTCGATCGGCCCAAACATTTGCCGCAGATCGCCGAGATGGCCGTCGCACGCGCCAGGCAGGCCGACGGCGTGGTGGTCGCAGTGGGTGGCGACGGCACCTTGAACGCGGTGGCGGCAACCGTGTTGCCGACGGGGCTGCCTTTCGGCATCCTGCCGCGCGGCACGTTCAATTACTTCGGCCGGACCTATGGCATCTCGCGGGAAACCGACGAGGCCGTGGCCAGCTTGCTCGATGCCCGCATCGAACCAGTACAGGTCGGTCTGCTCGATGGGCGGCCGTTCCTTGTCAATGCCAGCCTGGGGCTGTATCCGCAGCTGCTGGAAGACCGCGAGGTCTACAAGCAGATGCTCGGCCGGCGGCGCTGGGTGGCGCTGCTGTCGGCCCTCGTCACGCTGATGCGCACGCCGGCGCAGCTGACGCTCGAGCTGCTGTCCCATGGGCAACACCAGGTGTTGCGCACCCCGACGCTGGTGGTCGGCAACAACAGCTTGCAGCTCGAGCAGATCGGGATTCCGGAAGTCGCCCATCTGGAAGAGGGCCGTCTGGTGGCGATGCTGGCGAAGCCGGTGGGCACGCTGGCCTTGTATGGGCTGCTGCTGATGGGGGCGATGGGGCGGCTCGGCGATGCCTCGCGCGTCATCAGCTTCGGCTTTGAAGCGCTGACCGTGCGCGTTCGCGGCCGCCGGCGCATCAAGGTGGCGATGGATGGCGAGATTCACTGGGCTCGCACGCCGCTGCATTTCTCGGTGTCTCCGAAGCGCCTGCAGTTGCTGGTTCCGCGAGACACGAGCCGGTTGGATCGCTCATGAGCGTGGCCCGCGTCCTGCACCTGTCCGACACCCATTTCGGTACCGAGCAAGCGCCCGTCGTGGAGGCCGTGCTGGCATTGGCGCGCGAGCTATTGCCGGAGGTCGTCGTGCTGTCGGGCGATATCACGCAACGGGCGAGAGCGGACCAATTCGCCGCGGCGCGCGCGTTTCTGTCCAGGCTGGGACTACCGACGCTGGTCATCCCCGGCAATCACGATATTCCGCTCTTCAACGTGGCGGCCCGGATCTGGAATCCCTATGGCGGCTACCGGCGCGCGATCGGTATGGCGCTCGAGCCCGTCTTCAGCAATGAACGGGTCCTCGCGATCGGCGTGAATACCACCAGGCCATCGCGGCACAAGAACGGCGAGGTGTCGCGCGAGCAGATCGACCGCGTCTGCACGCAGCTTCGCCAGGCGCGGCCGGAACAGCTGCGTATGGTCGTGGTGCACCAGCCGGTGCGCGCCGTCGTCGAGTCGGATACCGCCAATCTGCTGATCGGGCGCGATGCGGCGGTACCGGCGTGGGTGGATGCCGGCGCGGACATGGTGCTGGGCGGGCATATCCACCTGCCGTACGTGGTGCCGCTGCCGACGAATTCAGGCCGCCGTGCCTGGGCGGTACAAGCCGGCACGGCGGTATCGCACCGGGTGCGCGGAACAATCCCCAATTCGGTGAACGTGATCGAGCACCACGTGGAAGGTGGAAGACGCCATTGTCGCGTTCAGCGGTGGGATTACGACGCGAGCGGCGGGGCGTTCGTCACCGTGGATAACAAGGTCCTCGAACTCAGCCGGTAAGCGTGGTCGGGAATCGGCCGGCTTGCTGGCGGTCACGCCTGGCCCGTACGGCTACCGGTACGGATCGGCGTCCTTGCCGATGGGCCGCTCAATGACTAATCTTCCTGTCACACCAGATCGGGCGGAACGCGGTTGCCGTCGACCCGATCGACTTCAGCCCGAGCTCTCCCAAACCGTTCCGCTTCGCTTCTTCGCCTCTGGCCTGCGGCCATTGCGCGCCCGTAGCGCTGTCGGCCCGCGGCGATGCTCGCGCACTCTGCAAAGCCGGGGTAAAGCCAGCAAGCCGAAAGGAGCAACACCATGGGCATGATCGCGACCAAGGATGGCACCGAGATTTTCTACAAGGATTGGGGGGAGGGGCAGCCGATCGTCTTTCACCACGGCTGGCCGCTGAGCGGCGACGACTGGGACGCCCAGATGCTGTTCTTCCTCGGCAAGGGCTACCGCGTCATCGCCCATGACCGGCGGGGGCACGGCCGCTCGACGCAGGCGGCAAGCGGCCACGACATGGACCACTATGCCGCGGACGTTGCCGCGATGGTGGAGCACCTGGATCTGCGCGACGCGATCCATATCGGCCATTCAACGGGCGGGGGCGAGGCAACCCGTTATGTCGCCCGCCACGGCAAGGGACGCGTCGCCAAGCTGGTGCTGATCGGTGCGGTGCCGCCGCTGATGGTCAAGACGCCGGCCAATCCCGGTGGACTGCCGATCGAGGTGTTCGACGGCTTCCGCCAGCAGTTGGCGGCCAACCGCGCCCAGTTCTATCTCGATGTCGCCGCCGGGCCGTTCTACGGTTACAACCGTCCGGGGACGACGGCACAGGACGGTGTGATACGCAATTGGTGGCGGCAGGGCATGATGGGCGGCGCCAATGCGCACTACCACGGCATCAAGGCGTTTTCGGAGACCGACTTTACGGAAGATCTGCAGTCGATCGACGTGCCGACGCTGGTGATGCACGGCGACGACGACCAGATCGTTCCCATCGCGGACTCTGCCTTGCTGTCGGTCAAACTGCTGAAGCAGGGCACCCTCAAGGTCTACGAGGGCTTCCCGCACGGCATGTGTACCACGCATGCCGATATCATCAACGCGGATCTGCTGGACTTCGTCATGGCGTGATTCCGCACGTTGCGCTTCTTGGCACCGGTCGCGGGCCAGTGCCAGGACATGCTTGTCGTCTTTCCCGCCACACGATATAGACTTGCCTGCATGGATGCCCTCCGGGGTGCCCTGGTGGCGTGATACGCGTCAATTGAAGTGATGAGGGATGGTATGGCCAAGGGTTACTGGGTTGCGATGGTCGATGTCGCCGATACGGTCGGCTATCAGAAATACATCGCCGCCAACAAGGCAGTATTCGAGAAATTCGGCGCGCGATTTCTGGTGCGAAATGGACAGAAGACCGTCGTCGAAGGTCAGCCTCGGTCGCGCGTGGTGGTGATCGAGTTCGACAGCTACCAGCGCGCCCTCGAGTGCTACAGGTCTGCGGACTATCAAGCATTGATCGCGCTGCGGGCGCCTTGTTCCGAGGCGGATGTCGTCGTCATCGAAGGGTACGAATGACCCCATAACGTTGCGGGAACGGCGGGAAGTCGTTGAATCATTCGTATGACATCGCGGCAGCCATGACGTCGCGCGGCACATGCACCGTGCCGCTCATGAGGCGGCGCGCGGTGCGCGCAAGCCCGAGGACGGGGTAACGCATCTGCGTCGGCGACACGGCTGCGCTGGCCTCGACGCGCACGTGCATAGCGCCGAGCGGATGGCCGATGCGCAGGACGGGCGCTTGCGTCTTGGGATCGCGGAGCGCCTGGTTGACGACAGAGCCCGGGATGCGCGACGCCGCGGCCGTGCACATGGAGCCCGTGCCTGCCATGCTGTCGTGGCATTTGCCAAGGAAGACCAAACGCGCGCGCAGGTCCATTTCGTCGGCGCGCAGGGGCTTGCCGTCGGCGCCGACGCAATCGGCAGGCGGCGCCACCATGACGCACAGCGGCAGGCCGGGCAGGCGCACGCTTTTCCAGTCCGACCACAGGCCAAACATCTGGCCGGCGCGCGCCTGAATCTCGGCGATGGTTTCGATCAGCGCGGCATTGGCCGAGATCTGCTGCGGCAGCTCGCTGCCGGCCAACCCGAGCTCGGTGGCCGGCACGAACACACACGGGTTGGCCACGTCGCACAAAGTCGCATCGACCGCGCGGCCATCGGCCAGCGTGATACGGTCGATCACGTTGCCGGTAGGCAGCAGCTTTCCCGTTTTTGCGCCGACCGTGCCGGCATAATCCATCAGAATTTCGGCGCCGGTTCCTGGCACGCCGGGGATCGCGCAGTCACCTAGCACGCTTGCCTTGCCGCCGCGCACCGGCACTTTGGCGATCAGCAGCTTGTCGGTGTTGGTGTTGTAGATCCGTACCGTGGTCACGGGCTCGACCAGGTCCACCAGACCCTCGTCAATGGCGAAGGGGCCGACCGCCGACGAAATGTTGCCGCAGTTGCCGTCGTAGCCGATGCGGTCGTGCTCGATGTCGACCTGCGAGAACGTATAGTCCACGTCGGCGCCGGCTCGCTGCGAACGGCTGACGATTGCGATTTTCGAGGTGACGAGGCGCGATCCGCCGAGTCCGTCAATCTGCAGCATATCTGGCGTGCCCATGATCCGCTTGAGCAGCCGGTCGCGGCGGGGGCCGGCTTCCGGAATATCTGCCGCGTGAAAGAACAGCGCCTTGCTGGTGCCGCCGCGCATCAGCACGCATGGCACGGCCAGTTGGTCGGGTAGCATTGTCGGCATCTCATTCGAATGGGTATTTTTTGACCAGGTCGCGCAGGCGCTCGCTGTCGCGGTGCACTTGCTCGGCGAAGTCCGCGGTGGTGCTGGCCAACGGTTCGCCACCAGCGGTGGCGATCGTCTTGCGAACTTCCGGATCCTTGATGGCTTCGCGTGCCGCGGACACCAGGGCATCGCTGACCGCCTGAGGCGTGCCCTTGGGCCCGAACAGCCCATACCAGGTCACTGACTGGAATTGCGGAAAGCCGGCTTCGGCCGAGGTCGGCACGTCGAGCAAGGCGGCCGCACGTGACTGTCCCATCGTGGCCAGGATTCTCAGCGTGCCGGCCTTGTGGTGCGGCAAGGCCGCCGTGATGCCGGTGAAGGCCATATTGACATTGTTGGCGATCATATCGGTCACGATGGGTCCGGTGCCGCGGTAGTTCACCACCACCAGGCCGGGAACCCCCGCTTCCGCAGCCAGCTGCTGGGCAAAGATGCGCGCGAGGCTTTCACCGCTGGCCACCGAGCAGGGCGGGGCGGCGGCCCGGCAGTAGCCGAACAGCTCGGCCAGCGAGGTCACCGGAAGCTTGCCGCTCGCCACGATGGCTGCTGGCGATTGCGCTACCGTGGTGATCGGTTGCAGGCGTGCCAGCGGATCCAGGCCTTTCTTGCCCGGCTGGTACTTGGACACGAGGATCGCGGGTACCTGCAGCAGCAGGGTATGTCCGTCCGGTCTGGCCTCCATGACCTTCCGGGTGCCGATCAGGCCGTCGGCTCCCGGAAGGTTCTCGACGACCACCGGTTGTCCCAGAATGGCTGCAAGTCGCTTCGACACGGCACGCGCCATGGCATCCGTGCCGCCACCGGCGGCGTAGGGAACGACCAGCGTCACCGGTTTGTCCGGCTTCCAGGGCGCGGCCGGCGATGCGGCTCGCGCCGGGCCGGCCAGCGCAAGGGCGATGCACAGGCTTGTCATCCATGCGATTGGATAGGACATCTGTCTCCTCCGTCGTTTCATGCCCGGGTCGGGGCGCCCGTGGGCATTTCTTTGCTTGTGTTTATAGAATAATAACAACATGACATGCGGGTCAAGCGGCATATGCTATGCTTGCCGCGTCCATCTTTCGCATCCCCATGTCAATCCAAGTGCAACCAGTCCCTGCTGTAGGCCGCGTGGCCGGTACATCGCTGCACCGTCAGGTCTTCAATGTCCTGCGTGACGAGATTTCGCGGGGAATCTACGCGAAGACAGGGACGCTGCCGAAAGAGGAAACGATTTGCGAACGCTTCGGCGTTTCGCGTATCACCGTGCGACGAGCGCTGTCCGATCTCGCAGCCCAGGGCCTGATCGAACGCCGCCATGGCCTCGGCACCTTCGTCAAGGCAGCAGCGACGGGCCGGCCAGCCCCGACGCTGAGCCTGCTCGAAAGCCTTCGCAAGGCAGCCAGGGAGACCCAGGTCAAGGTGATCCAGGTCAATCAGCAGGAGGCGCCGCCCGATATCGCAGCGCAGCTCCGGCTGGCGCAAGGCGAACGGGCACTGCACGCGCTGCGCCTGCGCAGCATCGACCAGCGTCCGGTGATGCTGACGGATGCCTGGATCCCCGCTGCACTGGGCACGGGCGTGTCGGCGAGCTCGCTGAAGAAGCATGCACTGTACGAACTACTGATGAAGCAGGGCGTGCGCTTCGGCAGCGTGGTGCAGGAAATTACCGCGCAGTTGGCCGACCCGCAGTTCGCCGGTTTGCTCAACGTCGAGGTCGGCTCGCCCCTGCTCAAGCTGATCCGGCTGATGCATGACCACAAGAACGCCCCCGTGCTGCATAACACGATCTACATCACGCCCGAGCGCAGTCGCATCCTGATGGACGTCCAGGGCGACAGCGTCAATACGCTGAGCGCCGGACAGATCGTCCACGATCTCATTCCGCGCTGACCCTGACGTGCCTGCGCTGCCCGGTTCGGTGGCGCCTGCCGGCCCTGTTCACCGCCCGCGCGCGCGTCCGTTCCGTCGGCCGTCGCCTAATCCTCCGCCCGCAGGCCCTCGGTCCTGGCCACCTTGTCCCACCGTCGCAGCTCCTGCAAATACAGGCGCTGCGTTTCCGCGGGCGTGGTGCGGTACGGTTCGAGACCGAGCGTGGCCAGATGCTTGCGCACCGTCTCGTCGGCCAGCGCATCGCGCAGTGCCGCCGACAGCGTATTGACCACCTCCACGGGCAAGCGGGCGGGCCCACCGATGCCATACCAGCTGACCACATCGTAGCCCTTCACCGTTTCGGCGACGGACGGCACATTGGGCACCAGGGCCGTGCGGCTGGCCGAGGTTACCGCCAGTACATTAGCGCGCGAGGCGATGGGTGCAACAGCCGGCGGCGTGCCGAACTGGACCTGGATCTGGTCGCCGACCAGTGCCGCGGCCGTTTCGCTGCCGCCCTTGTAGGGGATATGAGTCATGCTGATGCCGGCTTCCCGCTGAAGCACCAGCGCGGCCAGGTGCGGCGTCGTGCCGATCCCGCCCGCGCCATAGTTCAGCACACCCGGCGTCTTTTTCGCAGCGGCGATCAGGTCCGCCAGCGACTTGATGCGCGAGTCCTTCGACACGGCGATCACCATCGGTCCCTGCGCCACGGATCCGACCATGGTGAAGTCGATGGCGGGGTTGTACGACAGCTTCTTGTACATCGCCGGCGAGATCGTATTGGTGGTGGTGATCAGCATCAGGCTGTAGCCGTCGGCAGGCGCCCGAGCGACCATGCCCGCCGCCAGCGTCGTGCCCGCGCCCGGACGATTTTCCACCACCACCGGCTGGCCGAGACGGCGGCCCAGGGCATCGGCGAGCGCCCGTGCCACGCCGTCAGCCCCGCCTCCCGCGGTAAAACCGGTGACCAGTTTGATGGGCCGCTCGGGCCAGGCCGCGAAGGTCGGCGAACAGCAGGCTGCCAGCGCCAGCAGCACGGGTACGAGCTTGCGGCGGTGACGGCGAACGGGGTGCATGGATTCAGTCATCGGTCTCCTCCCTGGAATATGACTGCAGCCTGTCGAGCAGCTTTTGAGCCGACAGACGATGGTGGGAAAGACAGGTCTCGAGCAGTTCGCGGCCGCGCCCTCGCGCTTTGCCCCATTGCAGGCAGTCGTCGAGCTTGGCAATCAGCTCGGCCTCGCTCAGCGGATCGCTGGACGAGCCGTGCAGCGTTTCGACATGGCGGCTCAGGCGGCGGCCGTCACGCAGCGAAAGCGTGACCTCGGCCCAGCGGGCAGACGTGGGGACATCGGATTCACGCGCATGCACGTGCCGCAGGAACCGCTGGATCTCGGGACGCATTACCGCCTCGTTGACGAAGCTGGTCAGCCGGATGGCCCCGTCGGCGAGCGCGGCTGCCATCGCATACGCCATGCTGAATTTGCCTTGCAGGCCGGTGACGGGATAGGGATGCACCAGCGGAACCAACGCCTCGGGGCTGGTCTCGACATCGACGCGCTCGACATCCGCCAGCGTGATGCCATGCTCCCGCCGCAGTGCCAGGACGGCATCGAGGGCGCGGTGGGTGGCGTAGCACATCGGGTACTGCTTGACGTCCAGGCCGCTGCGCCGCAATTCCAGCGGCGCCTCGCCGAGATCCTCCAGCTCCGGGCCATTGCCGCTGCCGGCATAGAGCCGCACGAAGCCATGCGCACCATCGAGCGAGCGCTCGCCGGCCTCGAAGCCGGCGGCGGCCAGCGATGCCGCGCGGACCGCGGCGCCGTTGGCATGGCCAGCCTGGAACGACTTGCTCTCGGTGCCGACGTTCTCGCGGGAGCCTGCGGCCTGGGCAACCGCGATGCCGATCGCGTGAACCGTCTGCGTGGCATCGAGGCCAAGCAGATGCGCGCAGGCGACGGTCGCCCCGATCGTGCCGATCGTTGCGGTCGCGTGCCAGCCGATGCCGTAGTGCGCCATCGCGATGCCGCGCGAGAGCTTGCAGATGACCTCCATGCCGACGCAGAACGCCGATGACAGCCGCCGCGGCGGCAACGCTCGTGCCTGGGCCAGCGCCAGCAGCGCCGGCCACAGCACCACGCTGGGATGGCCGCGCATCGGCACGGTGACGTCGTCGTAATCCAGCACATGGCCTGCGACGCCGTTCCACCAGGCGGCGATTTCGGGCGCGGCACGGAAAGGCATGCCCCAGAGCGCCGCGCTGCCGGCGCGATCGTCCTCGGACCCGACCAGCAGACCGGCATCACGCAGGTAGCGCAAGGCAGCGCGCGGCGCATGCTCGTGACGGCCGGCTACCGCCACGCCATAGGTGTCGGCCAGCGACCTGCCGCACAGCACAAGCTCGTCGGCGTCCAGCCGGTCAGGGCCGAAGGTGGTGGAAAAGACGGCGATGCGCCGAGAGGCCGTCAGATCTTGCTGTTGTCCGGCAGCGGTGAATGTGGTCATGGTGATTCGCCCTCAAGCGGGCTCGACGCCCGCGTGTCGCGCGGCGTCTGCCCACAGTTTCAATTCGCTCGCGAGGAAGTCGGCGAACTGGCTCGTGGAGTACTGCTGGGGCTCACTGCCACCAGCCCGGATCGCCGAAGCGACCGCGTCGACTCGCGACGCAGCCTGCATCGCCGCGTTGATCTTCTCCACAACCGCAGTGGGTGTGCCGGCGGGGGCGACCAGCGCGCTCCATGTCGCCACGCGAAAGCCTGGGAAGCCTTGCTCCGCGACAGTCGGGACATCGGGCAGGGCGGCAAAGCGGGTGCTGCTGGACACCGCCAGTGGCTTTAGCTTGCCCGCACGCAGCTGGGGCAGGATCAGCGAGCCGGCATCGAACATCAGCTGCACGTCGTTGGCAAGCAGGCCGTTGATCGCCGCGGGCGAACCCTTGTACGGTACGTGCAGCATGTCGATGCCAGTGGCCGCCTTCAGCATCTCCATCGCCAGATGGGCGGTGATCCCGGTGCCGCCGGAACCGTAGCTCAGCTTGCCTGGATTCGCCTTGGCATGGGCGATCAATTCCTTCAGATTCGATGCAGGCAGCGCGTTATTGGCCACCAGGTAGAGCCGGCCGATCGCGCCCATCGCGACCGGCGCAAAGTCCTCCCGCGTGGCGTAGGGCAACGACGGATAGATGGCCGGATTGATGGCAAGCTGGCCCGACGTGCCGAACAGCAAGGTATGACCGTCCGGCGCGGCGGCCTTCACCATCCGCGCGCCGATGATGCCGTTCGCACCCGCCATGTTGTCGACCACGACGGGCTGCTTCCACACTTGTTGCAGCACCGCGGCATAGGCGCGCGCCGTGACGTCGACTGTCTGGCCCGGCGGATAGCCCACCACGATGCGCACCGGCCGGCTCGGGTAGCCGGAGCCGGACGTCCGCGCCAGCGCCTGACCAATGGCCGCGCCAGCGACAGCGAGGCCGCTTTTCAGCACGCGGCGGCGCGTTGAGGATGGAGATTCGTTGTTCATGGCTGAGCTCTCCTGTTCAACGCTGCATCAGCGCGGCGGGGATATATGCAAGCCCCTGCATCAGCCGTCGCGCTGTACGACGGAAACCGAGGCGCTCGAAGGCAATCTCGCTCCCGGGGGCGGCACGTACCATCACCTCCATCGCGCCGAGCGGATGGCCAATGCGCAGCGTGTCGCCGCGTCCGGTGTGCTGCGCGGTGGTGACGGCATGCACCACGGTGCCCGCAATGCGCGACATCGCGGCCGTACACATCGATCCGGTGCCCGCCATGCTCTCGTGGCACTTGTTGTAGAAGATCAGCCGGGCCCGCAGATCCATGTCGCCTGCCCGCAGCGGACGTTGCTCGCTGTCGGCGTAGTCCTCCGGCGGCGCCACCATGACGACCAGCGGCAGCGCCGGCGAGACGGTTTCGGCTTCCTGCCAGGACGGCGAAAAGCCCAGCAGCGCGGCGGCCTTGCCTCGCAGCTCGCGCAGCGTGGCTAGCAGCGCTTCATCCGCGTTGATCGCATCGGGTAGTTCGCTGCCGCTGCGGCCAACGTCGCTGGCACGGACGAACACGCAGGGATTGGCGACATCGCCGATGGTGACCTCCAACTCGCGGCCGTCCTCGAGCCGGATCGCATCGACCGTATTGCCGGTCGGCAGTACGCGGCCGGTCTTGGCGCCGGTGGTGGCACGATAGTCCATGAAGATCTCTGCGCCGGTGCCGGGCACGCCGGGAATGGCAAAGTTGCCGCTGATCTTTGCGCGGCCGCCGGACACCGGGACATGGGCGACCAGCACCTTGGCGGTATTCGTGTTGAAGATCCGGACCTCCGTGATCGGCTCACGTGCTTCAACCAGACCGCTATCGATCGCAAACGGGCCTACGCCAGAAGAGATGTTGCCGCAGTTGCTCGTGTAGACCACGATCCCGCGCCCCGGCGGCACGATGCCGTAGGTGTAGTCGACATCGGCATCCGGGCGCTGCGAGCGGCCGACGATCGCGAACTTTGCGGTGACGAGCCGCGAGCCGCCAAGGCCGTCGATCTGCAGCAGGTCTTCGCTGCCCATCAGCGCCTTGAGCACGGTGTCGCGCTGCTCGCCTGGGGCAGGCAGATCCTCGGCCCTGAAGTACAGGCCCTTGCTGGTGCCGCCACGCATCAGCGTGCACGGGATCGCGAGCTGTTCGCCGTCCAGCGTTGCAGATAAAAGGGGCATGGTTGTCTCCATTCAATCGTTCTTTTGTTCTCGTCTGGACGGCCTACGCCGCGGTCGCGGCGCGGCCTCGTGCCGTCAGGGCAGTTCGACGGGTTGCCAGATCCAGGGCCGCATCTGCCGGTCCCTGGCCTGCCAGGCCGAGATGGCGTCGTGTTGCCGCAGCGTGCGGCCGAGCTCGTCCAGGCCGTCGAGCAATGCGGAGCGCTTCATCGGGTCGACAGAGAAGGTGAGTGCCCGCCCGGAAGGCGCGATGATGCGCAATTCGCTGAGGTCCACCGTAACGGGTGCGCCGTCCCGGGCTTCGCTGGCGAGCTGCTCGATGTCGGCGCGGCCCAGCACGATGGGCAATACGCCGTTCTGGAAGCAATTGGCATGAAATATCTCGCCGAAGCTTTCCGCAACGACACAACGGATGCCGCGGCCTGCCAGTGCCCACACCGCGCCCTCGCGCGACGAACCGCAGCCGAAGTTGCGGCCGGCCAGCAGAATCGGCGCCTGCCTGAACGCATCGCGGTTGAGCACGCAGTCCGGCGTTTCGCTGCCGTCGGCCTGGAAGCGCAGCGCTTCGAATGCGAACGGGCCCAGTTCGGCGCTTGGCAATGACGACAGTCTTTCGATGCGAATGATGATGTCGGTGTCGATATTGTCCAGCAGCAGCGGCGCTGCCGGACCCTGCACGGTGATGAACGGTTTCATATGGATGCCTGCCGTCATAGCTGCCTTGGATCGGCAAGTTCGCCGGCCAATGCGCAAGCCACCGCGGTGGCGGGGCTGGCCAGATGGGTCCGGACGCCCGGTCCCTGGCGGCCGACAAAATTGCGGTTGGAGGTCGAGACCACGCGTTGTCCGGGAGCAGCGACGTCGCCGTTGGCCGCCACGCACATGCTGCACCCGGGCTCGCGCCACTGAAAGCCCGCGGCAGTGAAGGCCTCGTCCAACCCCTCGCGCCGGGCGGCGCGGCTGACGTCTTCGGAGCCGGGCACGACCCACGCCTGAACGTGCGCCGCCACCTTCCGGCCGCCCAGCAGCGACGCGGCAGTACGCAGGTCCTCGAGCCGCGAGTTGGCGCACGATCCGATGAATACGCGATCGATGCGATGCCCTGCGATAGGATCGCCCGACTCGAGCCCCATGTAAGCACGGGCCTCTCGCCAGGCCGCGCGCGTGGCGGCATCCGGAGCGACATCGTCGTGCGGGACGATGCCGCTCACGGCGATCTCGTGTTCGGGACTGGTGCCCCATGTCAACTGCGGCGGAAGCGAGCTGATGTCGATGACTTCCTCGCGATCGAAGCGTGAGCCCGGGTCCGAGCGCAGCGTGCGCCAGTCGTCCAGCGCGCGCGCAAGCATCTGGCCGGAAGGGGCATAGCGACGCCCGCGCAGAAAGTCGAACACCTTGTCATCCGGCGCAATCATGCCGACGCGCGCACCCATTTCGATGGACAGGTTGCACAGGGTCATGCGAGCCTCGACCGATAGAGCTTTCACCGCCGGTCCGGCATATTCAATGGCATAGCCCGTACCGGCCGAGGCGCCTAGCTTGCCGATCGCGTGCAACATCATGTCCTTCGCACTCACGCGAGGGGCGAGCTTTCCCTCGAAGACCAGACGAAAATTGCGGGGCTTGCGCTGCAACAGCGTTTGCGTCGCGAGCGCGTGCGTCAGCTCGGAGGTGCCCACGCCGAAGGCCATCGCCCCCAGCGCGCCGTTGGTACAGGTATGGCTGTCGCCGCAGATGACCGTGGTGCCGGGCAGCACGATGCCGAGCTCCGGACCCATGACATGGACGATTCCCTGGCCCGGCGTGCCGAGGCCGAAGAATCGGATGCCATGATCGCGCGCGCCGTGCTCCAGACGGACACTGAACGGTGAATCATCTCCGCGGCGGCCAGGCGCGCTGGAAACCGTGTGGTCCGGCGTGGCAAAGCTCAACTGAGGCATGGCCGCTGGCAAGCGCCGATCAGCGAGGTCCTCGAAGCTGCGCGTACCGGACAAGTCGTGCAGCAATTGCCGGTCGATATGGATCAACGCCCAGCCATCCTCGTACTCCTCGATGACATGCGCATTCCAGACCTTCTCGAACAGGGTCGCCGGCACCAGGTTCGGGATCGAAACGCCGTTCATTCGCCAACTCCGGCGGGTGAGTCGCGGAACCGGGAGCGCAGCGCATCCCATTCATCGGCCCCGAAACGCCGGAACCGCTCCGAAACCGGTATCGAGTTCGCGGACGAGGGCGGACGACCGGTTTCGCGCAGCGCGTGCAACGCCTCGTCACAGGCTTGCGTGACTGCGCCGATCAGCAGGCTGGGGAGGATGGCCAGTCGGTATCCCATGTCCCGCGCGGCCTCGAGTGACACGTCCGGCGTCTTGCCGCCCCGTACGATGTTGAGCAGGCAGGGGCCCTCCACGCGCTGGGGAATCAGCGCGACTTCCTCGAGGCTCTGCGCCGCCTCGACGAATGCCATGTCGGCACCGGCACGCAACGCGGCGTTGGCCCGGGCGATCGCCTCGTCCAGGCTCACCACGGCGCGCGCGTCGGTGCGCGCGATGACGATGAAGTCCGGACTTCTCCGCGCCGCTACGGCGGCGCGGATCTTCGCCACAAATTCCTCGCGCGGCACAATTTCCTTGCCGTCCAGGTGACCACAGCGCTTTGGCGAGACCTGATCTTCGATATGGAGGCCCGCGATCCCGGCGCGTTCGTACTCACGGATGGTCCGTGTCACGTTCAATTCGTTGCCGTATCCCGTGTCCGCATCGGCAATCACTGGGATCGATACCGATTGCGCCACGATGCCCGCGGCTTGAGCCATTTCAGTCAGCGTCAGCAGGCCATAGTCCGGAAAGCCGCGCGAGGCCGAGACGCCGGCCCCGGTCATATAGGCGGCGGCGAAGCCGGCCTGTTCGACCATGCGGGCGGTGATTCCGTCATAGGCGCCCGG
Source organism: Cupriavidus sp. R6-3 (assembly GCF_059772245.1). Lineage (NCBI taxonomy): Bacteria > Pseudomonadati > Pseudomonadota > Betaproteobacteria > Burkholderiales > Burkholderiaceae > Cupriavidus > Cupriavidus sp. R6-3. The sequence goes on along the minus strand of NZ_JCBAJO010000020.1, from coordinate 7,596 downwards.
GGCGGCGATCAATGCGTTTTCCGTCAGGAGAGCGCGCAACGATGTTTGCGTCAAGGATGTCGAGGGCATGGATGTCGATGGCTGGTGGGTTGTGGGGCGATGCCGATGCGTCGTCATCGGATGTATCAAGTATATAACGACATATCAAGAAAATGGAAGGCGGTATGTCGCGTCGACCGCTGCAAACCGTTAGACCCGGTACATACCCTAACTATCAGCGCCATGCCAATTGGCATATTGTGATACCAACATGCCGAATGTAACGTTCCTTGAAAATCAGGCACACCCGCCGGACATCGGCATGACCCAGTCTGCGATGAATTCTCGCGGCATCACCAACATAACGATTCAGGAGACCAGCATGAAACGCTTCCGCCTCGCCTTCGCAGCGCTGTGCTGCGCAGCTTCGGCCGCGGGCGAAGCAGCGACCGCCCAGGGTCCAGCCTTCCATCCCACTCGTCCCGTCACGTTGATCGTGCCCTATGGCGCCGGCGGCGGTACCGATGTGGTGGGGCGCCTGTTTGCGCAGAAGCTGAGCGAGTTATGGGGCCAGCCCGTCGTCGTGGAAAACCGCGCAGGGGCAAACGGCACCATTGGATCGGCCCTGGTGGCAAGGGCCGCCCCTGACGGCCATACGCTGCTGCTGTCCGTCGCTTCGATCGCGATCAATCCGTACATGCAGCCGAAGCTGCCGTATGAGACGCGCACCGACTTCACGCCGATCACGTCGTTGGCATTGCCCGTCGTCGTCATGGTCGCCTCACCCAAGGTCCAGGTAGATGATGTGACATCGTTCGTAGCAGCTGCGCGCAAGGTGCCGGGCAAATTCACGTTCGCCAGCGCCGAGACCAGTACGCAGATGTATGGGGAGCGGCTTAAGGAACAGCAGCAGATCGATATGGTGCACGTGCCATACAAAGGCTCGGCGCAGTGGATGACGGATTTGCTTGGTGGCAATGTCGACACCGGCTTTGCGAGCGTCACTTCGGCGCTGCCCTTCCTGAAGGAAGGCAGGCTGAAGGTGCTTGGCGTCGCGGCGCGCCAGCGCAGCCCTCTGATGCCGCAGATCCCGACCTTCAGCGAGCAGGGTATCGCGCAAATGGAATCGCGGAGCTGGTACGGATTGTTTGGCCCCGGGAAGATGTCACCCAAGCTCGTGCAAGCCATCTACGCCGATATCAAGCTGGTAATGGATAGCAAAGACGTCCACGACAAGCTGCGCGTCCTCGGCGCCGAACCCGGCGGAGAAGTGCCCACGCAGTTCCAGCACCGTTTTCAGGCCGATCTCGCGGATTATGGAGCGATGATCAAACGCCTCGGGCTGGGTCCGAACTAAGCCATCCGCGCACACCGGCCCGGCCGGTATGCATTCACCTCCCTCATTGCAAGGACGCATCATGACTACAACCGAGCTGCATGCTCATGTCCACCGCACTGGCTCACCGCAGGCGTGGACCGTGAGCGAGGTCACGACGGACACCAACTGGATCTACCGACTCAACTTCGAACAAGCGGACGAATTGCTGGCCGCCGTCAGGGCCGGGCACGTAGAAGGCAAACCGCTGCTTGAGTATCGCCGGCAGGATTTTTCGCTGGACCGGGTGCTGGAGCCGCTTTCATCCGCATTCCGCGAAGTACGTGACGGGCGGGGCATGGCGCTGGTCAAGAACCTTCCGCGTGATGGCGTGACGCCGGACGAGTTCGCCTTGATGACATGGGCCATCGGTCTGCATTTCGGCGTGGCGAGACCGCAGGATCGCGCCAGCTGCTACCTGAACAGGGTGCAGGACGTGGGCGGACAGTATCGGAGTCCGACGGGACGCGGATACTCGTCAAACGCGCAGCTCGATTTCCATGTCGACGGTTCGGACATCGTGCTGCTGAGCTGCTATAACCAGGCGCCGGTGGGCGGCATGAGCATGTGTACCAGTTCGGTGAAGGCGTACGAAGTCATTGCCGAGGAGCGCCCTGATCTGGCGACGATACTGCAGAGCAACTACCCTTTCAGCCGCAACGGCGAGCAGCAACCGGGAGAAGCGGCGTGGGTCAACGCGCCGATCTACGGCTTCCAGGATGGTCGCATCTTCTGTGTATGGAACCGCAATCGCGTCGAGAACGCGCAGCAGCTCGAGGGTGTACCACCGTTGACGGGCTTGCAGCGCGAGGCGATCGGCTATCTGGATGCCGTGGTGCGGCGACCCGATCTAATGCTCACCATGGAGCTGGAACCGGGCGATGTGCAGCTGCTGAGCAACCAGACCATGCTGCACTCGCGCACCCATTTCGAGGACCATCCCGAGCCCGAACGTAAACGCACGCTGTTTCGTCTGTGGCTGGCCATGCCTGATTCTCTGCGTCTGCCGCCGGCTTGGGAGCTCTATACCGGCTCGCGCGAACCCGCAACGGTTCGAGGCGGCTGCAAGGGGAACCAGTACGATGACCGCTGCCTGCGGTTCGATATCGAGCAAGCGGCGGCAATGGGCATGCGTCTTTCCTGAGGCGAGGGGAGGGTCCGATTCCTGACCGTACTCGCCATGGCAAAATACGCGCCCAGGTCGCGATCACTCTTCTTCCACTATGGCCGGCGTTTCGCTCAAATCCCAAGGCACACTGCTGCACCGGCAGCTGTTTCTTGCGCTCAAGCAGCAAATCCTGAACGGCATCTATCGCGAAGGCGACCGTCTCCCGACGCAGGAGGCATTGACGGAGCGCTTCAAGGTGTCGCGCATTACCGTGCGACGCGCACTAGCCGAATTGCAAAAGGAAGGGTGGATTCAGAACGAGCAGGGCGTTGGCTCTTTCGTCCTCCCCATGAAGCGGGCCCTTCCGGCCTCGGTATCGCTGACGTATCTGGAAGGGCTGCGCGAGGTGGTCAGCCAGACCCAGGTGACGGTGCTAAGCGTCGGCATCGAACCGGCGCCACCTAGCGTTGCAAGCATTCTGCAGCTCGAGGAGAGCAGCGATGCGCTGCACGTGCTGCGCATCCGCAAGCGCGGCCGTACACCGTTGCTTCTGCTCGATGCCTGGATGCCGTCCCGCTTCCAATCCCGCGTCTCGACGATCCAATTGCGCCAGCGCCCGCTGTATGAGCTGCTGATCGGGGACGATCTGCAACTGGGCGAGGTTGTGCAGGAGGTCACCGCCGAAATAGCCGATCCCACTGTGGCGGATGCACTGGCCGTTGAGCCCAACTCACCGATTCTGCGCGTTACGCGGCTAGTACATGACAGCGAGCAGCGGCCGATCCAATACCTGGTGATTCGCTCCACGCCGCAACGCAGCCGCATGGTGATGTCGATTCCCGGGAAGCAACTCAATAGCATCGGCGCGGGACATCTTGTGCATGATGTCGGATAGGGACAGGTTCGACCCGGGCGGCGCATGGCTTGCTGTTTCCTCGGTTCTGATGTTGGCAATGGCCGCGCGCGCCGCGGCCACACTCAAGCGCGACTCACGCCAACACCCAATCCGCCATCGACCAGCAGGGCATGCGCGTTGACGTAGCTCGACTCGTGCGAGATCAGGAACAGGCAGGCGTATGCCACTTCCCAGCCGGTGCCCTGCCGGCCGAACGGTACCGCCGCCGCCCGCGTGGGCCTGCGGCGGCTGGCATCGCGCCCCATCGGCGTGTCCATCAGGCCGGGCAGCAAGGCATTGCAGCGGATGCCGCGCGCCTCGCCCGCGGCGGCGATGCTGCGCGCCAGCGCGACCTGCGCGGCCTTGGACGATTCGTAGGCCGGGTTGCGGCCGGTGCAGCGCTGGCTGGCCAGCGATGACATCAGCACGATCGCGCTGCCCGGCGCCATGAGGCGCAGCGCAGCCTGGCTGAACAGCATATGGCTGCGTACATTGACTGCATATTCCTCATCCCAGGCGGCCGCGCTCTGATCGGCCAGGCCCAATCCCCTGGATATCCCCACATTGAGCACCAGCCCGTCCAGGCCGCCCAGCTCGGCGGCAACTCGGTCGACCAACGGCGCGATGGTGTCGGCCTGCCCGACATCGGCCACATAGGGACGCGCCTTGCCGCCCTCGGCCTGGATCAGCTCGCAGGTTTCCCGCACGGCGCCTTCGGCCATGTCGACGCAGGCGACGCTGGCGCCTTCGCGCGCAAACAGCATCGAGATGGCGCGGCCGTTGCCGACCGGCGGCGACGGCTCGGGGATGGGGCGCTGGCCGGCACCCACTACCAGCACGCGGCGGCCCTGCAGGCGACCGCGCCCGGCTTGCTGCCCGAGCGATTCGGCAAAAATTTGAACGGAAGGATCGATGTCGTTGGGAGGCAGGTGCATGGAAGCTCCAGATGTCATGGGGCGGCGCTCAAGCAATGGCGCCGGGGGGTTCCAGATCGATTTCGAGGTTTTCGAGGAAGCGGCTGACCAACATGTAGAACCCGATGGTCAGCAGCACTTCGCTCAACTCGCGGTGACTGAGCTGCGCGGCAAGCGCGTCGAAGGTGGCATCGGTGGCCTTGACCCGCTGCACGACTTCGTCGGTGAAGGCCACCAGCGTACGCTCGAGCGGCGACAGCGCGTGTTGATCGGCGCCAGGCGTAAGGGCGGCGATCTTCGCTTCTTCCAGGCCGACGTTTCGGGCCACGCGCTTGTGCTGGTGGACCTCGTAGCTGGCGCCGCTGAGCAGGCCCACGCGCAGGATCACGATCTCGCGCAGCCGCGAGTCCAGCGCGTTGTCGCGCAGAATGGCGCTGCCAAGCGCGAGAAAGCCGTTCGAGGCGCTCGGTCCCGCATGCGGCAGCATCCGGTACAGGTTCAGGGGCGGCCGGCCCTTGAGACGCTCCAGATAGTCGGCAGGGGCCTGCGCCAGATCGAAATAGGGAATGCGTGCCATGAGGGCTCCTTTCAGTGGCGAACGCGGTGGCAACGGCCGCGCCGCAAGCGGATCAATCTTTTCCGGCAGTGCGCCGGTGCTTGCTAGCGAGCGGCCTTGTCGAGCCACATCGACCGTACGCGGATCAGGCTGTTTTGCATCGGGGGCAGGCCCTTGACAGGCGGCCGTGCGATGGCGAAATACGTGACCCGGATCGGGATCAGCTGCACGGCATCGTCGGATACCTTTTGCGCGACCTCGCAGTAGAGCGCGTGGCGCCTGGCGCGGTCGGTTTCGACGCGGGCCTTGGCCAGCAGCGCATCGATCTGGCGAGTGTCGTGCCGGCTGACCGGCTCGCCGGCTTCGCCGCCGAAGTAGTACGACAGCACCAGGTCGGGGTCGCCGCCGATATCGGAGAAGCGCCAGACGTCCATCTGATAGTCGCCGCTCAGCCCGACGCGCACGTTCTGGCTCTGTTCCACCAGCCGGATGCGCGCGTCCATGCCGGCCGCCTTGACGAACTGCTGCACCATGGCCGCCTGCCGGCGCCCGGCCGGGGTATTGGTGCTGACCAGTTCGAACGACACTGGCTTGCCGACTTCGTTGATCAGCGCCTGCGCGCGAGCGAGGTCGTAGCCGCGCCAGTTCAGGCTCGGGCAATGCCAATCCGAATTTGCGCCGAGCAGATCGCGCGTGGGCCGGGTGGTGCCGAGGAAGAACGTGTCGATCATCGCCTGGCTGTTGAAGGCGTGAACCACCGCGGCGCGCACCCGCTTGTCGTCGAAGGGCGCTTTGCTGTGATTGAAGTTCCAGGAGATGGCACCGGACCCCTCGTAAGAATGCACGCGCAGCGAAGTGTCTTTCCTGGCATCGAGTACATGGGTCGCCGTGTCCATGCGGCCGATGTCGACCTCGCCCGAACGGATGCTCTGGTAGCGCGTATTGGCATCGGGCAGCACGCGATAGACCACGCGGTCCAGATAGGGAAGTTTCGGGTCCCAGTAGTCCGGGTTGCGCTCCATCACGATGCGGTCGCCCGCCTGCCATTCCTTGAACACGAAGGGGCCGGTACCGACAGGTTTGCGATGAAAGCCGGCCGGATCCTGACGCAGCGCGGTCGGCGAGCCGATGAAGTTGCTCAAGCCTTCCAGTGCCAGCGCGGAACGCAGGGCGGTCCAGGGATGCTTGAGCACGAACCGGACGGTGTGCTGGTCGACCACCTCGACGGTCTTGACCGGCGCGATCATCGACACGTTGACGCCGGAATCGGGGGCAAGCAGCCGGTTGTAGTGAAAGGCCACGGCCTCGGCGTTGAACGGCGTGCCATCGTGGAACTTGACGTTGCGGCGCAGTGTCACCGTGGCGCTCATCCGGTCCGGCGCTTCCTTCAGCTCCAGGCCGAGCCGGGGCACGATCTGCTTGCCCTCGTAGGCAAACAGCGTTTCCATCACCGACGAGGCCGGCGCGGCGGTATTCTGGTTGAAGATTTTTGCCGTCAGGTGATTGAAGCCGCTGAACTCGGCCTCGGTGCCGATCGTCAGGGTGCCGCCGCGTTGCTGGCCATGGGCCGTAGCGCTGAACCCGCCGGTTACGCAGGCGGCTGCCAGCATGGCGGCGAGCCGCAGTGCCGAGCTTGTCATGGGCGCGTCTCCTTATGATGGAATCGAATCATGTTGCCGCGGTGCGCAGCAGCACCGGCGTGGCGGCCGGCGTGCCGGCGGCTTGCCCGAGCGGGAAATGGCAGGCGACCTGTTGCAACGGCCGTCCCGGCAGCGGTGCCAGCACGGGCGGGCTCTCGCTGCAGCGCGGCTGCGCCTGCGGGCAACGGGTACGGAAACGGCAGCCGTCCGGTACCGCGAGCGGCGAGGGCATATCGCCGCGCAATGCGATGCGCCGGCGCGGCGCATCCGGATCGGGTTCCAGCACGGCGCTGATCAGCGCCGCCGTGTAGGGGTGGGCGGGACGGTCCAGGATGTCGCCCGCCGGTCCGGTCTCGCACAGCGCACCGAGATACATGACCGCGATGCGATCGGCCACATTGCGCACCACTGCCAGGTCGTGCGAGATGAACAGCATGGCAAGTCCGAGTTCGCGCTGCAGCACGTTCAGCACATTGAGCACCTGAGCCCGGACGGACACGTCCAGGGCCGACACCGGCTCGTCGCATACCAGCAGTTCGGGATCGAGCAGCAGTGCGCGGGCAATCGACAGCCGCTGGCACTGGCCACCGGAGAACTGGCGCGGATAGCGCCGCAGCACGCCATCCGGGTCCATGCCGACCTGTTCCAGCACCGTGCGCAGCCGCGCTTCGCTGGCGCCGCGCCGGTACAGCCCATTGAGCTTGAGCGGGGCCATCAGCGCCGGGCCGATGCGCCGGTGCGGATTCCATGACGAGATCGGGTCCTGGAAGATCATCTGGAAATGCCGTCGCAGCCCCCGCAGCGCGCGTTCGGGCATCGTCGCCAGGTCCTGGCCTGCGAACATCACGCGCCCCGACTCGGGCCGCACCAGCCGCATCACGGCCCTGGCCACGGAGGATTTGCCGCAGCCCGATTCGCCCACCAGGGCCAGGGTCTCGCCGGCGTGCAGCGCGAAGGAGACATCATCGACCGCGCGCATGCGGCGGCCATCGGACAGCCGATAGGACAGCCGTATATGCTCCACCGACAGCAGCGCCGTGCCGGCCGGCCGCAGGGTTGCCACGTTGCTTTCGCTCATATCGCCTCCAGCGCAAGCGGATGCCAGCAGCGGCACAGCTGCGCGGCGCAG